>JAUIEX010000027.1 GCA_030429725.1 Alphaproteobacteria bacterium | reverse complement strand
CTTCAACACTGGCATTTTCCGCTTAAGCAGCGCCAAATCAAAACCATCAACCGTAAATCCACGCGTAACAAAACTCAGCCCACCCTGAAAACTTGATATCCAGTCATAAAACGACTCCCCCACCATGCTAAAACTTCCGCTTACTCCCGCCCGGCCACGAATGCCCTTATAGCCAAAAAAGCCATTAAGCAGCGCCTGAACACTGGTATTGGGCAACGTAAAAACACCGGAAAAGCTTGGAATTGCAAGGCCAATCGCCCCCGTCAGATCAATTTGCGTATCAAATAATGCCGCTTTCAAACTTTCAATTGTAAGCTTCTCTTTTTCAAGTTTTCCCACAAGCCTCAGTTTATAAAGATTAAGGTTATCATTATATTTTAAATTGGTAATATAAAGCTCAAGACTTCCTTCAAACGGCCTTAGAAAGCTAAAATCCAATGGCCGCTCCGGCCAATGCTCATTTAAAAATGGCTGTTTTTCTTTTGCCATGTTTTCATAAATTTCAAATCCCAGAATCTTAGCAATCATCACCTTATCCAGAAATTCAAAGCTGGCTTTCACATCCAGCTTCGGCTGTAATGTACTGATATCCAGCACCACTGAAATAGCCGCCGGCTTTTGGTCTAAATCAAAGCGTGTATCCCAAATGGTCAGAACGCCATTATCCACAGCGGCATTGAGTCGCACATTTTTTGCCGGCTGGTTATTAAACACCAACTCATCAACACTGGTTGTGATCAAAAGCTGGTCAATATAGACCTCAAAATTACGCAATTTATCAAAATAACTATCAACCGAGACTTGCTCATCTATTGTGGAAGCTTTTGTGGTGATGCTCAGTTTATTGAGGTTAATGGATGCGCGAACACGCGGCCGCGCCTTCAGTGAGATATTAAGCAGCCCTCTGGCCTTATAGCCCTCCGCATTGAAGATAACGTCCTGAATTTCCCATTCATCCTTATCAAAAGCCAGCTTTCCGGCAAGCTGATAAGGAAGTTTTTTATCCGCCTGTGCGTCAATCACTATGTCATCACCCAGGGAAATCCACTTCAAAACCTCTTCCACACTGTCACCCGATAAAAGCAGGCGACTCATTGCCCCACTTTTATCGCCACGATTTTCGTCACGAACAATCGAAAGCTTGCCACCCCCCGGAAGCCGATCAACTTCCAGTGTTTTTATTTGGTGAATCCCTTCGGAAACGCTGTAATTTAATTTTTTTGCTCTGATTTCGTGATCATTGAGCTTAAATTTATCAATATTAAGCTCAATTGAAAGTGACTCAAGCGCCTCCTGCCCCGCATTCGCATGGCCACTTTTTCTTGCCGCATATGTCGCGATTTTGCGCGCAGCAAGTTCATATTGTGCATCCAAATCACGCTTATATATACTGTCCCAGTCAACATATGCGGCATCCACGCGAATGATAGAAGCGCCGGCGCCCAGCTGCGCCTTTAGCGTCATCTCCACCGCAGGGCTTACAATCTGCTTAAAATCCAGGGCAAGCTTCTCTTCCGCATAACGTAATGACCCGGAATATTTAACAAGACCAACGTCGGAGATATTGCGCTGCAACCATTTCGCATGCACCCCGGAAAAAACACCGATAACTTCATACGCATTGACCAATTCGCCGTTATATGTCGCACTAATCACGCCATCTTCAGCAATATCCCCCTGCATCTTTACGAATGATTTCCCACGATTCACCGCAAGCCTGAAGGCCGCACCCTGCTCATTTATCTGAAACTCGGCCTCAAGATTATTGTCCAGATAGGGGTTAATATCGTCATACTCTGAAAGAATCGAGATAGTATCATCATCAAAAGAAATGCTTCCGCCACCAAAGTTCCAAAGCCATACATCCGTGGTGTGGTATGGCTGGGGCTGGTAATTGACCCATAATTGCTGAAATTTGATTGTGCCAATCTCTAAGCTATCAACAAGCTCATCCTGCATGGCTTTTTTTTGCTTCAAAGTAAAATGGCTCTTCGCCTCCATCGCCTCCGTTAAGCTTAATGTAACCTGATTTATCTCAATGCGTGAGATACCCCCGACGCCTGAGGAAAAAAACAGATCAGACCAATTATATTCAAGCCTTACAACATCAATATTCATAATGGGAATCGCATCCCCCTCCGCACTTTGAAAGCGGATATCCTGAAACGAAACGGCAACTGACGGGAAAAAATCCAGCTCCACCCCGCCCTCAACAACCATATTCAGGCCGGTTGCCTCCCAAACGGCCTTCGTCAAAATATTCTTATAACTGTCGATACTAACGGCATGCGTTAAAATCAAAATTGCCAAATAAAGCATCCCCCCAAGCACCATAATGCTGGCGGAAAAATTTCCAACTTTCTTCTTGCGAAACGCAACAATGCCTTGCTCAGTAACAATATTACTCTTAGCGTCAGTCTCCGAATCCATACATGTTACTATAATTTTAATCTGCCTATAGTAAACAGCAACACGATAAGCATGACGCACAACAGGAAATGTAAGTCATTATATTGCTATTATAGTGACATCCCGCCTTTGCCGAAGCCGCACCACCACGCGCCAGCCACTAGATATGGTGTTGCTGATGCTTTTCCGCCACATCAAAACCGCCCCTTTCGGGCATCAAAACCATCGCAAGCCAAAGATAAGTTGTTGGATTTTATGAAGATGAACACCCTCATCCGGTTAAAATAAAAAATCTCTATATATAGTGGGTACAAATATTTTTTGCCACCAGATGTGCTAATTTGCGTGGATTCTTTCGACAAGCATGTTTATACAAAATACACTGAATTATGTACTGGCAATAAAATCATTTCTGGAGTTTATTGCTACATAACATATTACAACGGAGGAAGATAATGACTGGCATACATATTGATTCGGCCAGGGATACTAATCTCACTGAATTTGGCAAAGCTGTACTACAGGATCGCTACCTGCTTCCGGATGAATCTTACCAGGACATGTTTGTTCGCGTTGCCAATTATTACGGTGATGACGAGGTTCACGCGCAACGTCTGTATGACTATATGAGCAATCTGTGGTTTATGCCTGCCACGCCCATTCTCAGCAATGGCGGAACACAGCGCGGCATGCCCATTTCATGCTTTCTTAATGAAACCCGCGACAGCCTGCATGGCATTGTTGATTTGTGGACGGAGAATGTCTGGCTTGCCAGCCGTGGCGGCGGCATCGGAAGTTACTGGGGCAATCTGCGCTCCATCGGCGAAACGGTGCGCGGCAACGGAAAAACATCCGGCGTTGTGCCTTTTATGCGGGTGCAGGACTCACTAACACTTGCAATTTCACAAGGCTCACTGCGCCGTGGAAGCTCAGCGGTTTACCTGCCAATTTCCCATCCGGAGATTGAAGAATTCATTGAAATTCGTCGCCCCACGGGCGGCGATCCCAATCGCAAAGCACTCAACATCCATCACGGCGTTGCTATCACGGACGACTTTATGCACGCCGTTGAGCGGGACGATGTCTGGGAACTAACCAGCCCGAAGGACGGCAAAGTTGTTCACCGTGTCAATGCACGCGAAGTCTGGATTCGCCTCCTCACCGCACGCATTGAAACCGGCGAACCTTACCTGCTCTTTATTGACAATGTTAACAAGCATATACCGGAGCACCATAAGCAACTGGGTCTAAAGGTAAAAACATCGAATCTTTGCAGTGAAATTACCCTGCCGACCGGGGACGATCATCTGGGCAATTCCCGTACCGCAGTTTGCTGCCTTTCTTCACTTAATCTTGAAACGTTCGAAGAGTGGAAAGACAACCCGATCTTTATTAAAGACATTATGCGCTTCCTTGATAATGTGCTTCAGGACTTTATTGAGAATGCGCCGGAAGGCATGGAACGCGCAACCTACTCTGCCATGAGAGAGCGCAGCGTTGGCCTTGGCGTTATGGGCTTCCACTCCTTCTTGCAATCAAAAATGGTTCCGATGGAATCCGTGATGGCAAAGGTCTGGAACAAAAAAATCTTTGAACATATCAAACGCGAAGTTGATGAATCAAGCCAGGAGCTGGCCGAAGAGCGGGGGCCATGCCCGGACGCTGCGGAAGTTGGCATCATGGAGCGCTTTAGCAATAAAATGGCAATTGCCCCAACGGCATCTATTTCCATTATTTGCGGCAATTCCTCCCCCGGAATAGAACCCTATGCCGCCAATAGTTTTACGCAAAAAACTTTGACGGGATCCTTTACCGTTCGCAATAAACATCTCAAAATTCTCTTGGCTGCCAAGGGGAAGGATGATGACGAAACCTGGTCCTCCATTTCAACGCATGAAGGCTCTGTCCAGCATCTTGATTTTTTAACGCAGGATGAAAAAGATGTCTTCAAAACTGCGCCGGAAATTGATCAGATGTGGATGATTGAACATGCGGCGGATCGCACTCTGTTTATCTGTCAGGCGCAATCACTTAATCTCTTCATGCCGGGCGATGTCCATAAGCGAGAGCTGCATCAGGCGCATTACCAGGCATGGAAAAAAGGCGTTAAAAGCCTTTATTATTGCCGCTCAACCTCACTGCAACGCGCCGATAAGGTTAGCCACACAGCTCAGGGCTCCGTTGAGACGCAGCTTGAATTAACGCTGGAACCCGGCACAAAGCGTGCTAAGGCACAACCTGAGCAACCCAAGCCGGTGCAGTACGAAGAATGTCTGGCGTGCCAGTAACCTGCCCCGCGTCCGATCTTAATTAAGGAGTTATCATGTCACTAAAAAAAGCCGATCCAATCTTTAAGCCGTTTAATTATCCCTGGGCTTATGAGGCTTGGCTGACGCAGCAGCGCATTCACTGGCTTCCTGAAGAAGTGCCTATGGGCGACGATGTCAAAGACTGGCGCCATGGCCTGACAGATGAAGAGCGCCATTTGCTTACGCAGATTTTTCGGTTTTTTACGCAGGCTGATATTGAAGTAAATAATTGCTATATGAAGCATTATTCCCGCGTTTTTCAGCCAACTGAAGTCCAGATGATGCTGGCCGCGTTCTCTAATATGGAGACAATCCATGTTGCCGCTTACAGCCACCTGATTGAAACAATCGGCATGCCGGAAACAACCTATTCCGACTTCCTGAACTATAAGGAAATGAAAGACAAATATGATTATATGCAGGAATTTGGGGTGGATACCGATATTGATATTGCCACCACACTGGCTGTGTTTGGCGGCTTCACCGAAGGACTTCAGCTTTTTGCCTCTTTTGCAATTCTGCTCAATTTCCCACGCTTTGGCAAAATGAAGGGAATGGGACAAATTGTTACATGGTCGGTGCGCGATGAGTCACTGCATACAAACTCCATCATCCGCCTGTACCATGCTTTTCTGAATGAAAATAAGCACATTGATAAAGAGGAACTTCATCGCCGCCTGTATGTGGCATGCGAAACCATCGTGACACATGAAGATGCCTTTATTGATCTGGCTTTCGACATTGACGGCTCCATTCAGGGTCTAACATCCCATGAAGTGAAACAATATATTCGCTATATTGCCGACAGAAGGCTTATTCAACTGGATATGCAGCCGATTTACCATATTGGTAAAAATCCCCTGTCATGGCTGGATGAAATTCTGAATGGTGTTGAGCACACAAATTTCTTTGAAAATCGCGTAACGGAATACACACGTGCCGCAACGCAAGGAAGTTGGGAAGATGCGTTCGATAAAAATGCATTTGCCTAACATCACCACTTAGTCATCAAAGAAGAAACGCCGCTTTAAAAACAGCATTTTCTTTTGCGTATGGCCTTATTTCTGATATGACAGACCTGTAAACAGCAAGAGGAGACTGAAACATGATTTTTTCACGCATCGCATTAGGCGGCCTTATTTTAACCTTAAGCGCATGCATTTCTCTGATTGGCTGCGCAAATTACCAATCCGGAAACCCCGATTCTTCTATAAAAAAACAAGATATTGGTATGATCGCCGGCGCGTTGGGCGGGGCTTTTGCCGGGCAAAATCTCGGCAAGGGTAAAGGGCAAACACTCGGCATTGCCGCAGGCACATTGCTCGGCGCCTTTATTGGCAAGGAAATTGGCGCATCACTCGACCGCGCAGATATGACTTATCATAACCAGGCCTATCAACAGGCGCTGGAAAGCAATAAAGTTGGCGTGCCATCCACATGGTCTAACCCTGATTCCGGCCACCAGGGCATCGTAACGCCAACACGCACTTTCCAGAATAATGAGGGAGTTTACTGCCGTGAGTTTTCACAAAAAATTGTTGTTGGCGGACAGGAAGAAAAAGCATTTGGAACCGCTTGCCGCCAGCCTGATGGCACATGGAAAATTCAGGGCTAAGCCCGCCACTCTTTTTACACGATTGGAATAAGCATATGAGCGATACAGCCACAGCCCCAAAAGGGACGTTAATGCAAGGGAAGCGCGGCCTTATTATGGGTCTGGCCAATAACCGCTCCATTGCATGGGGCATTAGCAAATATCTTGCAGCGCAGGGTGCTGAGCTGGCTTTCTCATATGGCGCCGAGCCGCTTCTTAAGCGCGTTGAGCCGCTGGCAAAAGAACTGGGCAGCGACTTTCTGCTGGAATGCGACGTTTCAAAAGAAGGCGCGATCAAGGCAATGTTTGCTGAAATTAAAAAGCATTGGGGAAATATTGATTTCCTTGTTCACTCTATTGGTTTTTCAGATAAAAATGAGCTTCAAGGAAAATATGCCGACACAAGTTTGAACAACTTCCTCTCAACCATGCATATTTCATGCTTCTCTTTTACTGAATCGGCAAAATATGCGGCGGAGATTATGAATGACGGCGGCAGCATGTTAACACTCAGCTATTATGGCGCAGAAAAAGTAATGCCTAATTACAATGTAATGGGCGTTGCCAAAGCGGCACTGGAAGCAAGCGTTCAGTATCTTGCCGTTGATTTTGGTGGCAGCAATATCCGCGTAAATGCCATTTCCGCCGGCCCGCTTAAAACTCTGGCAGCCTCCGGCATTGGTGACTTCCGCTATATTTTCAAATGGAATGAACATAACGCCCCTTTGAAGCGCAATATTAGTATTCAGGACGTTGGCGGTTCCGCACTTTACCTGCTCAGTGAGCTTGGCTCCGGCGTTACCGGCGAAGTGCTGCATGTGGATTCCGGCTATCATGTCGTTGGTATGAAAGCGATTGATGCCCCCGATATTGCACTTGTAAGAGACGAGTAGAGCTTTGTCCCATAATAGCTTTGGGCATCTTTTTCGTGTAACGACCTGGGGCGAAAGCCACGGCCCCGCACTTGGTTGCGTTATTGATGGCTGCCCTCCTTTGATTGACATTGATGAAGCATTCATTCAGCAATTTCTGGACGAACGCAAACCCGGGCAGTCCAAGCACACCACGCAACGCAAAGAACCGGATATTGTTGAAATTCTGTCCGGTGTTTTTGAAGGAAAAACAACCGGAACCCCAATTTGCCTGATGATCCGCAATCAGGATCAAAGATCCAAAGATTACGGTGAAATAAAGGATACTTACCGCCCCGGGCATGCTGATTACACTTACATACAAAAATACGGCATTCGGGACTATCGCGGCGGTGGCCGAAGCAGCGCACGCGAAACTGCCAGCCGCGTGGCCGCCGGCGCAGTTGCGCGTAAGGTTCTTGGCGCTTCCATAGAGATCAAGGCGGCATTAGTTCAAATTGGAGAGCATTCGGTTGATGAAAGTGATTGGGATTGGCGCAATGTTAAAGATAACCCCTTTTTCTCACCATCTGAAAATACAGCAAAAATCTGGGATGATTATCTTTCAAACATCCGCAAGCAAGGGCTTTCCATCGGCGCGGTTGTTGAAGTGCATGCCTATGGCGTTCCCGCCGGCTGGGGCGCCCCTGTCTATGGAAAATTAGATAGCGACTTGGCCATGGCTCTTATGAGCATCAACGCGGTCAAAGGCGTGGAAATTGGCGCCGGCTTTAATGCCGCCAAATTAACCGGCCTTGAGAATGCAGATCGAATCCGCATTGATAAAGAGGGTAACGCAAGCTTTCAGAGCAACCATGCCGGCGGCATTCTTGGGGGAATTTCCAGTGGCCAGCCTATTGTGGCGCGTTTTGCCGTGAAGCCAACAAGTTCAATTCTTCAGCCTGTTGAAACAATCACGCGAACAGGCAAAGAAACCGAAATTATAACAAAAGGTCGCCACGATCCTTGCGTGGGCATTCGCGCCGTTCCGGTTGCTGAAGCCATGATGGCCTGCGTATTGGCGGATCACAAACTGCGTCATCGGGCTCAAACAGGAGATAACTTATGAAACTTGTCGTCATTGGCACAGGCTATGTTGGCCTTGTTTCAGGCACTTGCTTTGCGGAGCTTGGGCACGATGTTGTTTGCATTGATCATGATAGCGCTAAAATTAACGCACTTAAAGGCGGCCAAATTCCAATTTTTGAGCCCGGCCTTGAGCGCCTTGTCACCACCCTGACGGAACAGGGAAAGCTATGTTTTGACACGGATCTATCAAAGCATGTTCCAAGTTCAGATATGGTCTTTATTGCCGTTGGCACGCCACCGCAGGATGATGGCAGCGCCGATCTGCAATATGTTTTTCAGGCCGCAAAGGATATTAGCGCCTATTTGCCCGAAAATGGCATTGTCGTCACAAAATCAACCGTTCCCGTTGGCACGGGTCGGGAAGTGACATCCATTATTGAAAAAGAGCGCCCTGGGCTTCACTTCTCGGTTGCCTCAAACCCTGAATTTCTGCGCGAGGGTTGCGCTGTCAAAGATTTTCTGGAGCCGGATCGTGTTGTGGTTGGCGTTAATAACAGCCACGCCGCCGCCTCGTTCGAGCTGCTTTATCAACCCCTGATGGATCAAAAAATTCCCCTCCTTATCACCGACATTCAAACCGCCGAATTGACAAAATACGCCGCAAACGCCTACTTAGCCTGTAAAATCGCCTTCATTAATGAAATGGCCGATGTGAGTGAGAATGTTGGGGCAAATATTGAAGATATTGCCCGTGGCATGGGGCTGGATCACCGTATCGGCATGGAATATCTTAAGCCCGGCCCCGGCTTTGGCGGCTCTTGCTTTCCAAAAGATACGCTTGCCCTGAACTATATTTCAAAACAAGCAAACGCCCCCAGCCAGCTTGTCAATGCAACCATTCAAAGCAATCAGCAGCGTTTTACACGCCTTAGTGACCGCATCTATAATGCAGTGAAAAACATGAAAGAGCCTAAAATTGGCGTTTTGGGACTGGCATTCAAGGCGAACACCGATGATGCCCGCCACAGCCCCGCCATTTCCATCATTGAGAATCTGGTTGAATCTGGCTGCAGGATCATTGCACATGACCCCAAAGCCCAAACAATGGCAAAACAGATACTTAGCAAGCATAGCCAGCACATTGCGTATGCCGCACAACCTGAAGAATGCTTTAAAAACTGCGATGCATTATTGATTGCAACGGAATGGAATGCTTATCGTACCTTAGATTATAACACGCTGGCAAAAGACATGCGGCAGGCATTTTTATTTGATTATCGCAATATTCTCCTGCCTCAGAGCGCTTCACTCAGGCACTGGAACTATCATTGCATTGGTTTTTAATGTAAAAAATGCCGACCAGACAGCGATTGTCATAAGAATGACACACTCGCCAACCAAGAATGTGGCCATCCATGTTTCCGACAATTTCAATACTTGCTTACTACCATCATCTATATTAATTAGGCACTAGTTATCGGTTTGCGGCCGGTCAAAAACTAAAACAAAGGATTTAAAGTCATGAAAAAAATATTATTAGCAACTACAGCTCTTATTGCAGGTGCAACTATCGGAAGCGCAGCATTTGCTGGCGGCGACCCGGTTAGCGGCGTTGCTTACGCTTCTGGCCACAGCAAGCCAACTAATCAGGAAAATCTCAGCGTTATCGTTGGCGGTCATATTGACTTCCAGGCTGGCTTTGCTGATCAGGAAGCTGCGTTTGAAACAGGCGCAAACTCACGCGAATATAAATTCCAGAACGACACTGAAATTCACGTTCGCGCTGAAGGCACTGCTGATAACGGCCTGACCTATGGTGCGGTTATTGAGCTGGAAGCTGATGTTTCCGGTGATGCTGACAATCAAGGTCAGAATGCAGACAAAACATTTATCTACCTTGAAAATCAAGCAGGTCGCTTGGAACTTGGTAATAACTCCGGTGCCGAAGATGCGCTGGGCGTTTCTGCTGCAACCATTGCACGCGCAACTGGCGGTGTTGACGGTGATTTCTATGATTTTGCTAACCTGAGCGGCGCAAACTTCATTATTCGCCCTGACCTTCCTGGTGCACATGCACTTGGTGTAACGGAAGATTCAACTAAAGTTACTTACTACACACCTCGCTTTAGCGGCCTTCAATTGGGTGTTTCATACACACCTGACCAAGGCGATGGCGGTACTGCTGCCGGTTTCACAGGCGAAAACAACGGCGATCAGGAAAATGTGTTTGGCCTTGGACTTGGCTATAACGCAGCTATGGACGGCGTGACTGTTGAAGCATCTTTAACTGGCGAATTCGGCACTGCTGAAACTGCTACCGTTGAAGACACTCAGGCTTATGGCGCTGGTTTGGTGCTTGGCTTTGAAGGCTTCTCCGTTGCCGGTTCTTATGCTGACTGGCAGGATAGCGGTCTGGCGACAGGCGCAGTTAACGACGACCAAAATGTTTGGACTCTTGGTGCTGCCTATGAAAATGGCCCATTCGGCGTTTCAGTTAACTATCTGGAATCTGAATCCCAAGACAATGACTTCACAAATGTTGTGATTGGCGCTGATTACCAATTAGCTCCAGGTCTTGTTCCTTACGTAGAAGTTAGCTTCTTTGAAGCTGATCAAGCTTCAACAACTATTGATAACGAAGGCAGCGTTGTACTTCTTGGTACAGAACTGACTTTCTAATTAGTTATCGTTAGAAATTAAAAAGGGGGCTTCGTGCCCCCTTTTTTTATGCTATTTTATGGGCATATCAGCAAAGGAGCCATCCATAGAAAATAAGGAATACTACGATAACGCAAAGAGGTGGTATATCGGGCGCTATGCAAAATATACGCTGGAGAGAACTTTTCTGCTCAGCATCATTGTTGCTGCCTCATTTATTATTCATTCCCTTCTTTCTATTACGGATGCCCATGCGCCTTATCAAAAGGCTATTCCAATTGTTGTTTCGGTTAATAATCAATCAAATAGCTTTTCTGTTTTATCCCCGCTTCAGACCAAACGACGGACTATCCAGAAAGATGACCCTGATAAGCTCTTGGTGTCCTATCTGTTGAAAAGATTTATTACCTCCTATGAATCATATGATGCTTCAAATGACTTTCTTCAGTTCAAGAAGGCAAAAAATTACATTAGTCAGTTTGCTGAGCAGCGTATTATCGATGAATTTGTTGAAAAATTCTCTATCCAAAACCCCTCAAGTGCAATTTTAAAATATCGAAATCATACCAAGCGCACGGTTGAAGTTATCGAAAATAGCGAAACTTTTAGTCAGAATTTCTTAGAGTTAATCTTAAACCCGGAGGTCAACCGATCACAGCAGCCAATCCGCTATACTGTTACTTATGTAACAGCTGAAGTTCCCTCCAAAGGACAGGAACCTGAGCACTGGCGTGCGGAAATTGATTTCTTGTACGAAAATGTTACTTTTAATTATGAAAAGAAAGAATTTAATCCTCTGCAGCTGAGTATTATTGGCTATGAAACGTATCGTAAAAATTAAGATAGCGCTTTGCTTGCTTTGCCTGTCTATAAATGGGGCTTACGCCCTTCAATTTTCAAAACCAATTTCCGGGGACGGTCGAATTCACACCTATATTTATGATCCTAATACGGTTTTCATCTGGAAAGGCTTCTTCCGCTATGCCTCCTTTATTGAGCTGGATCCTGAGGAATCAGTCCAAACCATTACAATGGGCGATAATACCGGCTGGATGATTAACCCTGCCGGCAATCGCATCTTTTTAAAGCCGGTTGAGATGGACGCCACAACTAACATGACCGTTATTACTGATAAGCGTATCTATCACTTTGAATTATATGCAGAAGAAGCCAGTGATATTCGTGATGAAGATCTGGTATGGGTGGCACGTTTTCATTATCCTGATAAGAATGGTGCCAATATCTATAATGCAACGGTGCAGGATTCAGATGTCCCTGAACTTGATTCGGCGGATGAACGCTACAACTATAATTACACCATCACAGGGTCACGAATGGTTGCTCCCCTTAAAATATTTAGTGATGATGAATTCACATATATGCAGTTTAGAAATAAGAATTCCGTTATTCCAGCCATCTTTATGGTTGATAAATATGGCAATGAATCATTGATTAATTATCGCATGGAAGGGGACTATGTTGTGATTGAACGCGTTGCCAGTCAGTTTACACTTCGGCATGGTGATGACGTGACATGTGTCTTTAATGAGAGCAATCCACTTCCAAAAGCAGAAAAAGATAATAAATTTCTTGGACTTTTCTAAGCTAATCCTATAGTTTCCTCCGCTCAAAGAGTGATTATGGAACAAGAATTTACCGGTGCTGAAATTATTTTGAAGAGCCTTGTTGATGAAGGTGTTGATACCATTTTCGGTTATCCGGGGGGTGCTAAACAAAATTCCATCCGCCATATTTTGGTACGACATGAACAGGGGGCGGCGCATGCCGCTGAAGGCTATGCCCGGTCAACCGGCAAAGTCGGCGTGTTGTTGGTTACAAGCGGCCCGGGCGCAACCAATACCGTCACCGGCCTTGCTGACGCTTTGCTTGATAGTATCCCCATCATTTGCCTGACAGGACAGGTAGGCACGCATCTTATTGGCAGCGATGCCTTTCAGGAGGCCGATACCGTTGGCATCACGCAACCCTGTACTAAACATAACTATCTGGTGAAAGATGTTAAAGAGCTTGAACACACGATCAAGGAAGCTTTTCTGATTGCTAAAACTGGGCGCCCTGGCCCCATCGTGATTGACCTGCCAAAAGATATTCAGCTTGAAAAAACCGCCTATAAAAATCTTACAAATATATCCAGAAAATCTTATCGGGTTGAGCAGGCTCATGCCCCGGATAGAGCCATCTTGGAAGAGGCTGTGGCGCTTATTGCAGGCGCTAAAAAACCAATTTTTTACGTTGGTGGCGGTGTTGTCAATTCGGGGGATCATGCCTCCGCATTGCTTACGGAATTTGTTCGGTTAACCGGCTACCCAATTACTAATACACTGATGGGCTTAGGTTCATATCCGGCAAACGATAAGCAATATGTTGGCATGCTTGGCATGCACGGAACGTATGAAGCCAATTTATGCATGGCACGGTGCGATGTGTTGATCAATATTGGCGCACGCTTCGACGATCGTATCACCGGAAGACTGAACGCATTTTCTCCGCACTCGAAAAAAATTCATATTGATATCGATGCTTCATCTATTAATAAAAATGTCACCGTGGATATTCCTGTCCCGGGGGATGCGGGAGCCGCACTTCAGCAAATGCTCCTCATTTGGCAAGAGAAGAAATATAAGGCGGACACAAAGGCTATTTCCGCTTGGTGGCAACAAATTTCAGAGTGGCAGAAGGTTGATTCTTTGGCATTTAATCAGGACGGAGAGTTCATTAAACCTCAATTTGCCCTCCATAGTCTGGATAAAAAGATTGAAAATGAAGACTTCTACATCACCACCGATGTTGGCCAGCATCAAATGTGGGCGGCGCAATATTTCAGGTTCAAAAAGCCAAATCGGTGGATGACATCCGGTGGTCTTGGCACAATGGGCTATGGCCTTCCGGCCGCAATTGGCACTCAAATCGCCAATCCTGATAAATTAGTGATTTGTATTTCAGGCGAAGCATCTATCATGATGAATATTCAGGAGCTAAGCACGGCAAAACAATATCGCCTTCCTATTAAATTGGTTATTTTAAATAATCACTATATGGGCATGGTTCGGCAATGGCAGGAGCTGATGTTTGAGAACCGCCAATCAGAAAGCTATATGCAGGCATTGCCGGATTTTGTTGCATTAGCGGAAGCTTTTGGCATCAAGGGGCTGCGCGTTGAGCGTGCCGAAGATTTAGATTCTGTCTATAATGAAATGCTGGCTCACGATGGCCCGGTGCTGCTGGATTTATGCATTGACCCTAATGAGAATGTCTTTCCGATGATTCCTTCGGGCGCGGCGCATGATGAAATTTTACTGGGTTCAAGTTCCGAACAGCCAAACGTAAATCAAGACGATGCGGCCAAGTGTGTTTAGGTTAATAAATGACTGATAATAATAAAAAATCACTGTATGATAATGAAGATCATGACTTGCTTATTGAGCGGCACACGATCGCTGTGCTGGTTGATAATGAGTCTGGCGCTCTTCAGCGCGTGATTGGTCTTTTTTCAGCACGCGGCTATAATATTGAGACATTAACGGTGAGCGAAGTTGATCAGGAGAAGAAAATATCCCGAATTACAATCATCACACACACATCCAATCGCGTGATTGAGCATGTTATCGCCTTGCTTGAGCGTTTGGTTCCCGTCCATGAAGTGCATAATTTAACATTACAATCGCCACATATTGAGCGTAGCGTGGCGCTGGTTAAAGTTGTAACGGAAGATTCAGATCATCGCGTTAGAGCACAACAATTAGCCGATCGCTTTGGGGCACGCACCATTGATTCAACAAAAGAATCTTTTATTTTTGAGCTTTCGGATATGCCGGAAAAGCTCGATAAATTCATTGATCTAATGCGCCCATTCGGCCTTGCCGAAATAACACGAACAGGCGTTACGGCAATGTCACGGGGAATTAACACATTCAAAACTGATATATCTTATTAAGGAGAAAATAATGAAAGTTTACTACGATAAAGATGCCGACCTCAATATTATTAAGGGCAAAAAAGTGGCTATTATTGGCTATGGTAGCCAGGGGCATGCCCATGCATTGAATTTAAAGGATAGTGGCGCTGCCAATGTTACTGTGGGGCTTCGTGAAGGCTCTGCAACGGTTGAAAAAGCTCGTCAGGATGGTTTTACCGTCAAAAATCCGGCGGATGCAACTGCCGGCGCGGATGTTGTGATGATCTTAGCACCCGATGAGTTCCAGGCTGAACTTTACAGCAGCCAGATTGAACCGAACCTTAAAGAAGGGGCGGCACTCGCATTTGCTCATGGTTTTAATGTTCATTTTGAATTTATCAAACCGCGTGCTGATCTTGACGTTTTCATGTGCGCCCCCAAAGGCCCCGGGCACACAGTTCGCGGAGAATACCAAAAAGGCGGCGGCGTGCCATGCTTGATTGCTATCGCACAAGATGCCACCGGTCAGGCCAAAGCCATTGCACTTTCCTATGCTTCAGGTGTTGGCGGCGGCCGCTCCGGCATCATTGAAACAACCTTTAAGGATGAATGCGAAACGGATCTTTTTGGTGAGCAAGCCGTGCTTTGTGGTGGTGTCACCGCCCTGATGAAAGCAGGTTTTGAGACCTTGGTTGAGGCTGGTTATCCGCCGGAAATGGCCTATTTTGAATGTTTCCATGAAATGAAACTCATTGTAGATTTGATCTATGAAGGTGGCATGGCGAATATGCGTTATTCAATTTCTAATACAGCGGAATATGGTGATTATATTACCGGCAAGAAAATCATTACCGCCGAAACAAAGGCGCGTATGAAAGAGGTGCTGACGGATATTCAGACCGGCAAATTTGCACGTGACTTTATGGCGGATCGCGCCACTCAAGGCGCGCATAACCTTGAAAAATGGCGTGCAGAAGAAGCAACTCATGCGTCTGAAATAACAGGCACTGAACTGCGTAGCATGATGCCGTGGATTGCGGCGAATAAGTTGGTTAATAAAAAGGCCGCCTAGTCTGCAGCATGTCACTATTGGATGAAAGCTGGGACAGGTTAACTGAATCTGGCTTTCATCCAAGGCTTGCCTGGGAAATTGAATTTTACATTAAGCCGCTTAACGCTCCTGCCCCACAGGCTGGCAATGAGATTGAGACGCAGCTCCTGGCTCTTTTATTAGCGTGGGATAAAGGCAAGGATTCACACATCCATTCCTTAAGCAAGGAATCCGGGACGAGCCAATATGAAGTCAGCAGTGTTGTTTTTGATAATCCAAAGACATATCTTGATGCTTACGACGCCACAATCTCAGCTTTACATAATATATCAGGGCGTTTAGGGCTTGAGATCGAGCACTCCCCCCTGCCCTTTGCGGACGAACCCCCAAGCGGACTGCATATTCACATCTCTTTACATAACGCAGCGGGTGACAATCTTTTTTGCTATAAAGATAGCGCAGATCCGGATATTTTACTGCACTCCATCGGCGGGCTCCTCGCAGACTTACATAACACGATTGCCGTTTTCTTCCCAACGCCCGCCTGCAGAGAGCGGTTATTATGGAAAGATAAGGGCGGCGCGCTTGGGCAAACGCATCATTTTATGACACCCAGAACTCTCAGCTGGGGTTACAATAACCGCTCAACCGCGCTGCGTATTCCATCCTCAACGCTAAACCCTCAATCGCGTCATATCGAACATCGACTGCCATCCCCCCACGCATCTCTGGAGAAATGTACCGGAACTATTCTGAGTGCAATCAATGAGGGCATTCAGCAACAGATACCCGCCCCGCCGCCTGTTTATGGAAACGCCAATGATGCACAATATGGCTTAATCAAACTGGTTGATTTACTTTAGATAAGTTGCTTAAGAGACTAATTTTAATATAGATTCACGTTCATCAACAATATGGCATAAATCATCCATACCAAAATCATTAATCATCGCAATGAATGGCGCCCAGAATCTTTCAGAAAAATCATCATCCTGCTTATTAAAAATAACAATTTTTTTATCCTGCATCATGGCATGCCCCTGCTCTTTTAAAATAAGCAATGTCAGCAATTCCTGAACCGTTCCCATTCCGCCCGGCATAATAACAAAAGCATCCGACTCTTGGATCATGATTTCCATGCGTGTATAAATATCCGCACGCGGCCAAAACTCAGATAACCCATCCGGCAGGCCCTCTAATGCAATGATATGCGGCACATTTGAGCCAGCCGCCCAGCCGCCATTTTCTGCTGCGCCGGCCACAACACGCCCCATAATCCCCGTCCGCCCGGCGCCGGAAATACATCCAAGATTATTTTCAGCCAATTCCTTTCCTAAAAGATAACCATCCGTAAGATAATCTTCTTTAGCAATACTTGCCGAGCAAAAAACGCAGACACTCCTACTCGGCCTTTCAACATCACCTTCTCTAAAAACGGCTTCATGCTGACTATGCTCACGCCCTCCTTCAGGGGGAATTGGCGGCGCATTTAAACGTGCGTGATAGCTTTTTTCTAACGCCTCAAGAACTTGCTTTGGCTTATACACAATATCCAGAAAATCTTCCGGCAGCTGCTTAACCGTTTTCCGGTCATGCAAGTGACGGATGAGGTTTATAAAATTATCCCATGAATTATCAGTATTTAATATCGCCACTGTCTTATCTTTTAAATCATGGTCATTGGTTTGATAGCCAACAAAAATAGACGATGCCTTAAACATATCTTCTAATTTTGCGCCGGGGGTAAAGACAAAGGCATCCGACTCGATAATTTTTCGCTGAATATTGCTCAGGCTAACAACCTGATCCCCATTCCCGTTATAGATATCCCAGCCCCCATCATAGAGCCGGTACAGCAACCGGGCACGCACCCTTCTGTTGGGGTCACGCCGCCCTAATACTCGCCCTGAGAGCCTTGCAATTGGCATATTATCCTCTTTTTAAATACTTCAAAAACCAAAAACTAAAAATTAGTCCGCCAAGCATAATGGGCAATATAAAAAGTAGCAAAGATTGTTTAGCCAACGGCGGTGAAAGGTAGATTTTTTGACCATAGCGTTTCTCAAGAAATACTAATATCTCCTGCTTTGACTCACCTGCCTGCACTTTTTCCTCAATGACATTCCGCATACTGGCCGCCAATGCCGTATCCGATTCAATCAATGGCTGCGCATTGCATATCGGACAACGCAATTCTGAAAATAACTCCTGGGCAATCACCCCGCGTCCCTCCACCGCCAATAGTTGTTGCGGGGAAATGGCAATCAAAACTGCCATAATTGCCGTGATATAAAATTGAATGATCATCATGGTCTTTTTTTAGAAGGCAATTGATGACAATTCACCCCCTAATTACCTGTTTCCTCTTTCGCATGATTTTTTTTTGCAGTAACTAGCCTGTATGAAACTTTTTGAACTCAGGCAGGCCTTTTTAGACTTCTTTGAAGCCAAGGGGCACTTTGTTAAGCCCTCGGCACCGCTCATTCCGCAAAATGACCCAAGCTTAATGTTTATCAATGCGGGAATGGTTCCCTTTAAAAATGTCTTTAGCGGCCAGGAAACACTCCGATCGGCAACCGGGGATATCATAACAACGGCAACAAGTAGCCAGAAATGCGTCCGCGCCGGCGGCAAGCATAATGATCTTGATAATGTTGGCTACACCTCAAGACACCACACATTTTTTGAAATGCTGGGCAATTTCTCTTTTGGCGATTATTTTAAGGAGGAAGCAATCTCCCACGCATGGGAGTTTCTTACAAAAATCCTTAAATTACCTGAAGATAAACTCTATATTACGGTTTATCACACGGATGATGAGGCCTTTGATTTATGGAAGAAAATAACCGGCTTTCCGGATAAAAAAATTCTCCGCGTGCCAACAAATGATAATTTCTGGAGCATGGGTTCAACCGGCCCTTGTGGCCCGTGTTCAGAAATTTTCTACGACCATGGCGAGGCCTTTTCCGGCGAGTGGGCGCTTGATGAATCCGGCGCCGATCTTTTTGATACGCGCTATGTTGAGATCTGGAATCTCGTTTTCATGCAGTTTAACATCGCAGAAGAAGGCGCGGAGATGAAGCCGCTGCCAAAGCCTTGCATTGATACGGGCATGGGGCTTGAGCGTATGTCTGCCATTATGGAAGGCGTTCATGATAATTATGACATCTCGCTGTTCAAAAATCTCATTGCTGCCAGCATTCATGAATCCGGCAATGATTCCCCTGAGATGCATACCAGCCACCGGGTGATTGCAGATCATCTTCGCTCCACCGGTTTTTTAATTGCAGATGGCGTCCGCCCGTCCAATGAAGGCCGCGGGTATGTGCTGCGCCGCATCATGCGCCGTGCAATGCGCCATGCACATCTGCTGGGCTGCCAAAAACCTTTAATGCACCGCCTCGTGCCCCACTTAGTGCATGAAATGGGTGATGCATTTCCTGAACTGATTCAACAGCAAGCCCTCATTTCCGATGTTCTGAAAGCAGAGGAAATTAAATTTAAAGAAACGTTGGAACGCGGCCTGAAGCTGCTGGAAGAAGAAATTTCGGGTCTGGCCACCGGCCATAAATTTTCAGGAAAAACCGCCTTTAAGCTCTATGACACCTATGGCTTCCCACTGGATTTGACCGAGGATATCTTACGCGGAAAAAACATTCAGATTGATCTGGACGGCTTTGAACATGCCATGGAAGAACAGAAAAAACGCGCACGCGCAGCGTGGGCGGGAAGCGGCGACACTAAAGAATCTGCCATCTGGTTTGACCTTCAGGAACAGTTCGGCAGCACGGAATTTTTAGGCTATCAGACGCTGCAAAATATCGGTCTGGTACAGGCCATCATTCAAGATAATGCGCCGGTTGATCAGGCCAATGCCGGGCAAACTGTCTGGGTATTATGTAATCAAACGCCTTTTTATGGCGAATCCGGCGGGCAATCCGGCGACCATGGCACGGCTTATAACGACAATGTTGAGCTTACAATTACGAATTGCCAGAAACCATTAGGCAGCCTGATTATCCATCAGGCAAAGATCACAAAGGGCTCACTGGCTGTGGGAGATAGCATTCAGCTCTCCGTGGATGAACATCGAAGAAATGCCTTGCAAGCCAACCACTCAGCAACACATTTATTGCATGCGGCCTTAAAAAAGATGCTGGGCGACCATATCACGCAAAAAGGCTCCCTTGTTGAAGCCGCTTACCTGCGATTTGATTTCAGCCATGATTGCAGCCTGAGCGATGCGGAATTATCGTCCGTTGAGGATATGGTTAATGCTGTGGTGCTGCAAAATGCCGCCGTTCACACCCGGGTGATGGCCATTGATGACGCTAAATCCGAGGGTGCAGCCGCATTATTTGGTGAAAAATATGGCGATGAAGTGCGTGTTGTGGACATGGGAACGGATGATTTAAAGCATTTCTCTATCGAACTTTGCGGCGGAACGCATGTTGCCCGCACCGGCGACATCGGCACATTCAGAATCACTCGTGAAAGCGCCGTTTCCTCCGGCGTTCGGCGCATTGAAGCCATCACGCGTGATGCAAGTTTGCAGGCAATCCGTACTGACCGGGATCAGATTCATCAGATTGCCGCCTTGCTTAAATCCGCCCCCGGCGAAGCAGGCGAACGCATTAAAAACCTTCTTGAAGAAAGAAAGCGCCTTGAAAAACAACTCTCTGACGCTCAAAGAAAGCTGGCACTTGGCGATGGCCGAAGCAGTGATGATTCCAATGCCATTGAAACTATTCATAATGTGGCCTTTGTCGGAAAATTACTCAATGGAACATCCCCTAAAGACCTTCGTGGCATTGTTGATAGCTACAAACAGAAAATCGGGACAGGCGTTATTGCACTCATTGCCATTAATGATGATAAGGCATCAATTGTTGTGGGAGTAACGGATGATATCAGCGCTAAACATAGCGCCGTTGACCTTGTTCGGATTGGCTCTTCTTGCCTTGGCGGCAAAGGCGGCGGCGGCAGGCCGGATTTTGCACAGGCCGGCGGCACAGAAATTGATCAGGCGGACGCGGCCATCAGCGCCATTAAAGAAAAACTTACAACAGACGCTGCTTAATTCAGGAAAAATCCCTTCAAGAGCTAATGCTTTGCATTAAATCTTCAGGGCAATAATTTGAATAATATAGATACCCCCCCTAAAGAGGTGGGGCATTAAGATCGAAAGAAGTTATCAGTTACTGAGCGGCCTGCTGCTTCTTCACCAACCGGCGAATCTTCTGACCATCTTCCGTCAGGTTATTAGCTTTCGCCGTTACCAGGAAGTTATCAAAGCCACCATTATGGTCAATGGAACGTAATGTGCTTGAAGCCAGACGCATCTTAAACGTACGCTTTAATACATCACTGCGCACCGTTACATCATGCACATTCGGGTTAAAACGACGGCGCGTTTTACGCTGTGAGTGAGAAACGTTGTTACCAAACTGAGCCTGCTTGCCAGTAAGATCGCATTTTTTAGACATAATAATACTCCGAGAGCGTGCATTTATAGGAATTCTTCACCCACGTCAACCATTTGAGAGCAAATCACAGCATTTTCCCAACCGCTTGCGAAATATTGCTATATCCATTTTGCTGGCAGCGTTGGTGTAACCCACTGTTAATCTCTTCAACCAGCCCCAATCCATGATATAAAAGCGGTGTGTATAGCTGCAAAAGGGAGGCTCCCAAACCTATCCTGCGCCACGCCTCATCGGCCGAATCAATGCCACCAACTGCAATCAACGGCAATGCCCCCTTAAGATGCCGCGCACATATTTCCAGCGCCTGACAGGCGCGTGCTTTTAACGGAGCGCCACTAAGCCCACCAATCTCATCACGATACGCACATGCCGGCGGCAACATGGATCGCTCTATGGTGGTGTTACTCACAATCAGGCCATTGATTCCAAACATAGCGGCAACATCAATCGACTGTTTAATATGCAACTCTTCCATATCGGGAGAAAGCTTTAAGAAAAAAGGAACATAACGCTGTGTTTTATCTGCAATCTTTTCTCTGGCCGCACGCATTCCCGCCAACAGCAATTTTAAATTATCTTCATCCAAAAGATTCCGCAGCCCGGGCGTATTTGGCGAAGAGAGGTTGATCGTGATATAATCCGCATAGGCATAAGCATGCTCAATCATGTGCCGATAGTCCGCAACGGCATCTTCCTGAAGTTTATTTTTACCAATATTAATTCCAAAAACACCGCGATCCTGCGCCTCAAATGCCTTCTTAATACGCGGCAAACAGGCGGCAATCCCCTGCCCGTTAAACCCATAACGATTAATAACGCCCTGCTCTTCCGGCAACCTAAAAACGCGCGGCCTTGGGTTGCCGGGCTGAGGTTGAGGCGTGATCGTGCCCACCTCAACAGCGCCAAACCCAATTTTCCAGAGCGCATGCATTACCTCAGCATTTTTATCGAAACCCGCCGCCATTCCAACAGGGTTGATAAAATGCAGCCCTGCCACCTGCTGACTGAGGCATGCCCTCACTTCCTCCGTGCGCCCTCGCGCCCTCGGATAAAGGCCACCCCTTAGTGCCAGCAAAGCAACAGTGTGTGAGAGTTCGGGCGGTAAAGCCTGAACAAGCTTATTCGCATATTGATATGGCCTCATGATCATACGAGTGTATACTGTGATTATGAAAAAATTTTTAATCTTTTTTTCTTTGTGCCTCGGGCTTACATTAGCGGCGCCGTGTGCGCATAGCCAAAACAGCGAAAATAAGCCAGTTGTGGCCGCTCCACTTGCCCTGCCGATTATCCCGGTGATTGAGCCCGGCAACTTATCAGCCAATATTGAGGCAATTGCCCCGCAACCACCCTCAGAAAAATTACTCCCCGAAGACATACCTATGGAAATTGAACAGCTCTTAGCTGAAGATGTGGTGATGCCTCAGGCTCCGGATCCCTTAATTGATAATATTGCAGATGAAATACTTGTTGCGCCAACGCCTGAAAATACCCCCGCCGCCAGCCCTGCCATTGAAAAACAGGCGCAAACCGCGCCGGAAAACCTTCCCACCAATGATGATAACAGTACCAACGCAATTGTTTCCACCGCAACGGCTGTGACAAATGATAAGTCTGGAACAAATTTTTCCGATGAATCTCAGCAAGATGTTATTTCCATTATTCATAAAGGCAAAAATAATAACGCATTCGTCCAAAATCTTTCCCCGCCGCCGACGCCTGCACTGGCCGCGGAGCTACCATCATCAGACATGCAAACAAACAATGTTACTTTTACCCCCATTACGCAGGCGGCGGAGGCAAGCATTGAGCAAGCTGTTGATCAACTTCTTGTGAAAGAAAATTCCAAAGCGGCAAAAGCACCTATAAAAGAAGCGGAGTCTAATCCTTTTCAATCCTCTGATATTGCACTGGAACTAGATGTAAAACCTATAGATAATTCCGGCTTTGATGCCCTCAAAAAAGGATATTACTCATTGCAAATTGGCATGTCTGAAAGTGCCATTGCTTATTTCAAACAGGCCATTGCCGCCAAGCCTAATGCCGTTGATAGCTTATTGGGGCTTGCCATTGCTTATCAAAAAGAAGGCCAGTGGGCACTGGCTGCCAAATATTACAAAGAAGTTCTAACGATCGATAAAAACAACCAAACGGCTATCA
>JAUIEX010000069.1 GCA_030429725.1 Alphaproteobacteria bacterium | reverse complement strand
TTTCATGAGGGCGGCGCAACATTAGAACTCATGATTAATAAAGATGCCTATGAGGCATTGGATGAGGAACTTAAGCGTGTTGTAAAAACCGCCTGCGCGGTTGAAAATCAGATTATGGCTTCTGAATATTATCTTAATAATGTACGTGCTTATCGCGTTCTTGTGGATAAATATAATGTGCGTCCGAAAAATTTTCCTAAGCCGGTGATGAGCGCTTTAATGTCGGCCTCCTTCGAAATACAAAAAAATGCCGCAAATGATGGTGAACTGGCGAAAGAAATAGTGGAAAGTTACATGTCTTTCCAAAAAACTTCATCGGAGTGGCTGCCATTTGCAGAATCAGGATTTATTCAATCTCGTACTATGTTATAAAAAACCAAATTAATCGAATGAGGGAACTATGAAAGAGCAATATCTGGGCATTATTCTTGCTGTTGAGCGGCTTCACAGGCGTTTTCTTGATGTTGTCAAAAGCCGGCTGGACGCAGCAGGTATTGAGGATATCAATAATATTCAAACATTAATATTGTATAATATCGGCAATGAAACGCTAAGTATCGGTGAATTAACCACCAGAGGGTACTATCTGGGGTCTAATGTCTCGTATAATATTAAGAAAATGTCGGAGTGTGGCTATCTTGAAAATGAACGCTCGGCGCATGATCGGCGCTCGGTTAAAGTTCAGGTTTCCGAGAAAGGGCGAGAAATCATTGAGATGTTTGATGGTATGTTTAGCGAGCATGTTAAGCATTTTGATGAGTCATCCATTACCGGCAACGCCATGATGCAGCTAAGGGATCAGCTCAATACGCTGGAAGATTTCTGGTCAGATATTATTGCTCACCGCATTAAACATTAACACCAAAGGGGTGTGCAATTCTGTTTTCTTCTAATTCCAGTTGCTGTGAGCCTTGCTGGGTGCTATAACAAACCACATTTTAATTGATGGAGCTATTTATTATGAGATCTTCTAAGTTTTTTTTACTACCACTTATTGCCCTAACCGTTGGCCTGCTTAATTTTAATACGGCTTCAGCCAGCGATAAATACATTACAATTGGTACCGGAGGAGTAACAGGCGTTTACTATCCCGCCGGTGGCGCCATTTGTCGGCTGGTTAATCGTGGCAGAAGAGATCATGGCATTCGCTGCTCCGTAGAATCCACTGGTGGATCCGTTTATAACCTCAACTCTCTGCGCATTGGCGAGCTTGATGTTGCCGTTGCTCAGTCCGATTGGCAATATCACTCCTTCAAGGGCACCGGGCCTTTCGCCGAGCTGGGGCCGGACGAGAATCTTCGTTCTTTGTTTTCCTTACATAGTGAGCCATTTACCGTTATTGCCCGTGCGGATTCCGGTGTTGCAACTTTTGATGACATCAAAGGTAAGCGTGTGAATATCGGCAACCCAGGTTCCGGTATGCGTGCAACTATGGAAGTCATTATGGCTCAGAAGGGCTGGACAAAAAATGACTTTAAATTAGCATCTGAACTTAAGGCTTCCGAGCAGGCTCAGGCGCTTTGTGATAACAAAATTGACGTTATGATTTATGCTGCAGGGCACCCGAATGGCGCCGTTCAGGAAGTGACGACAACATGTGATACAAAAATTATACCTGTTGTTGGAGCTGAAATTGATGCATTGGTTCAGGAGTTTCCATTCTACGCAACGGCCACAATTCCTGGTGGTATGTATTCCGGAAATCCTGAGGATGTTCAAACCTTTGGCGTGAAAGCAACGTTTGTTAGCTCAGCCAAAGTGGCCGATGATGTTATTTACGAAGTTGTAAAATCTGTTTTTGATAACTTTGATAACTTCAGAACGCTGCACCCTGTTTTCTCTACATTGGAGCCTGAAAAATTAATTACGGAAGGTAACACTGCGCCATTGCATCCCGGCGCAGAAAAATATTTTAGAGAAAAGGGTCTTATCTAAGATTCTTTGATGTATAATTAAAGTGAGTTACATTTCTGTGTAACTCACTTCTTCTTTAAGGTTATCAGGTTATGAGTAATTCGGTCTCCGAAACGCTGACTAGTAATGAATTGGAAGATCTTGTTATTGAGACCGATTCCGGCGCACGTAAGCCAACTGGCAGGTTTTCAGCCTTTTTGTTAATTGGCCTTGCGCTGGCATGGTCGTTATTTCAGCTTTGGATTGCTTCGCCGTTGCAGTTTACGATTATTGCCTGGCTGAATGATATTGGCATTAAAAGCTTCAGCGTTTTAGATGATTCCAAGGCGCGGTCAATTCATCTGGCCTTTGCCGTGCTCCTTGCCTTTTTGGCATATCCGGCTTTCAAAACCTCGCCACGACGCTATATTCCACTCATTGACTGGGTTCTGGCTATTGTTGGCATGCTGAGTGCCGCTTATTATTACCTTTGCTACGAAGAAATTATCCAACGAACTGGGATTCCATCGGCACTGGATGTTCAGGTAGCATTCGTTGGGCTGCTTTTGCTGCTGGAGGCAACGCGCCGCGCTCTTGGCCCCCCTTTGCTGATTATTGCTTCTGTTTTTCTTGTTTACTCTCTTTATGGAAATTCCTCATTTGTTCCGGAATTGATTCGGCATAAGGGTCAATCCATTGATAAGATTGCCTCACACCAGTGGTTAACAACAGAGGGTGTGTATGGAATCGCCTTAGGAGTTTCTACAAGTTTTGTCTTCCTCTTCGTGCTCTTTGGGGCATTGCTTGATAAGGCAGGTGCCGGAAATTATTTTATTAAAGTTGCCTTCTCTTTGTTAGGTCACTTACGCGGCGGCCCTGCAAAAGCGGCGGTTTTATCCAGCGGACTTACGGGGCTTATATCCGGCTCTTCTATTGCCAATACGGTCACAACCGGCACCTTCACCATCCCACTGATGAAGCGGGTTGGGTTTTCAGGCGCTAAAGCCGGTGCCGTGGAAGTTTCCGCTTCGGTGAATGGCCAGATTATGCCGCCTGTGATGGGTGCGGCTGCATTTTTAATGGTTGAATATGTTGGCATTCCTTAC
This sequence comes from Alphaproteobacteria bacterium, assembly GCA_030429725.1. Lineage (GTDB taxonomy): Bacteria > Pseudomonadota > Alphaproteobacteria > Rickettsiales > UBA8987 > JAUIEX01. The sequence continues at coordinate 709 of JAUIEX010000069.1, read as the reverse complement.
ACCGAAGTTATTAAGCATGCTTTTTTACCGGCTTTTATCTCCTATATTGCCTTGCTTTATATGGTTCATCTGGAGGCTCTGAAATCCGGGCTTCAGGGGCTTGAAAAGCCTGTTAAACGCACCCTCACGCAAAGTCTGATTGTTTATGGCATCACAATTGTCAGCATGGTTCTTATATTTTGCTTGATTGGCTTTGTGATTCAGGGACTTAAATCCATCCTTCCGGATGCTTTCTCCGGAGCATTCTTTGCCGGTCTGGTCTTCGTCGCATATTTTGCATCCATCTGGTATGCCTCACGTTTTGATGACCTTGAACCCGATGATCCGTCAGATAAAAATATTGTTCTTCCGATGACGGCGCCAACGGTCAAAACAGGCATCCATTACCTGCTGCCAATTGGCGTTCTGGTGTGGTTTTTAATGATTGAGCGCAAGTCTCCGGGCTTGTCTGCATACTGGGCAACCATCTTTATGATTTTCATTTTGTTAACGCAAAAACCTTTGAAAGCTTTTTTCCGTAAAACTGGCAATCTTGCTCAGGAGTTTAAGGCTGGCTTGATTGACTTACTTGATGGAATGGTTGCAGGCGCACGACCTGCTGGACGGCAGGACCTGTCTGTTGCGCCGGACCATAACCCCGGCGGGCCGCTCCCGGGCCTGGATCAACGGCACCTCGGTCACCCTGGGCCAGGTGCAGGAACTGGGCGAG
>JAUIEX010000026.1 GCA_030429725.1 Alphaproteobacteria bacterium | reverse complement strand
AGGACCAATTGTCGCATCGCCCAGTTCGACGCGGCGAGCGGCTGCTGAGTATTGCTGATCCCGATGGTGCTTGCCAGCCCCTTATGGTTGTTACTTTATGGAATTCCGCTTGCTTCCGGGCAGGTTATTTTTTTGCCGCTATTGCTGGGCGGGCTGTTGCTTATTACAGTAATGTCCACCATTGGCGCCGTTGCCAGCCACAGTAAAAATAGCGGCATGTTAAGCTTGCTTCTGGCGCTGCCATTAGTTGTTCCTGTTTTAATCATTGGCAGTGCATCTGTGCCAGCAATGCAACGCAGTGTTACGTCAGGGATGCAACATCTTGCCATGATGCTTGGCCTCTGGCTGGTGTTATTGCCTATTTGCCTGTATCTTGGCTCCATGGCGTTAAAAAACGCTATTGAGGAGGATTAACAAGATGCAAAAGATCTCAGTGATTGGCGCTGGCGCCTGGGGAACGGCGCTGGCGGCGGCCATCACACGTACAGGCTGTGACGTTACGCTTTGGGCGCGTGAAGAAAAGGTTGCCGATGACATCAACGCAAAGCATCAGAATACCGTCTTTCTTCCGAAAATTGATCTTCCAAAAGCATTAAAGGCAACAAATAACCTCACCGCCGCGTTGAAGGCGGATGCTTTATTTTTAGTTATTCCTTCGCAATTTATGCGGCCATCGCTGGAGGAATTTAAAACGCTTGGCCTAACGGATGCAACGCCTCTGGTGCTATGCAGCAAGGGTGTAACGCAAAATGGCCTTAAATTAATGACGGAAGTGGCGGAAGAAACGCTGCCAAACCCGGTTGCCGTGCTTTCAGGGCCAACCTTTGCCTCTGAAGTTGCGCGCGGACTACCTGCATCGGCAACTTTAGCCTGCAAGGATGAGGCATTGCGCGACAGGCTGAAAGCCACCATCCGCAGTGAATCCTTTAAAATTCTGCCCAGTGACGACCTGATCGGCGCCGAGATTGGGGGGGCTATTAAGAATGTGATTGCCATTGCCTGCGGCATTGCGACAGGCAAAGAGCTTGGCCAGAATGCCGTGGCAGCACTGATCACACGCGGTTTGGAAGAAATGCGGCGTTTGTGCATTGCCAAAGGTGGGCGAGCGGACACATTGATGGGCTTATGCGGCATTGGTGATCTGATCCTCACCTGCTCCAGTCAGGAATCACGCAATATGTCACTTGGCTATGCGCTGGGGCAGGGCAAAACGCTTGAAGCCATCATGAATGAACGCGTCAGCGTTGCTGAGGGCGTTGCCTCTTCCGAATCCGTTGTTAGGCTGGCAAAAAAACTGGGTGTTTCTCTTCCTGTCTGCGAAGCCGTGGACAAAATTGTCCATGGTAAAGCCAACATTGAAGACACGATTCAGGAGCTGATTAAAAGAAGCTAAATCCCTCCGGCATAATGGAGTCTTTTCATTGCTCTCTGCGCAGTTTGCCGCTAGAAAAAGGAACAGATTAAAGCAATAGGAAAAACCATGACGCAAACCGCCAGTATCGTTCCCATTTCCATTAAAAAAGAGATGGAAGCTTCCTATCTTGATTACGCCATGAGCGTGATTGTCAGCCGCGCCCTTCCGGATGTTCGGGATGGGCTGAAGCCGGTGCATCGCCGCATCATTTTTGCCATGCAGGAGGCCGGCAACCATTGGAACCGCCCTTATAAAAAATCTGCCCGTATTGTGGGTGATGTGATGGGTAAATACCATCCACATGGCGATTCCGCCATTTATGATGCTTTGGTGCGTATGGCACAGGATTTCAGCCTTCGCCTGCCACTGGTGGACGGGCAGGGTAACTTTGGCTCCATGGATGGGGATTCTCCGGCGGCGATGCGTTATACCGAATCCCGGATGAGCAAGGCCGCGGCCGCGCTGGTGGAAGATATTGATAAAGATACCGTTAATTGGCAGGAAAACTATGATGGCTCCGAGAAAGAGCCGGTGGTTTTACCCGCTGCGTTTCCAAATTTGCTGGTTAATGGCGCGGGCGGCATTGCCGTTGGCATGGCCACTAACATTCCACCGCACAATCTGGGTGAGGTGGTGGATGCCACGCTGGCCATGCTGGCCAACCCTGAAATTACTACCGACGAACTGATTGAAATTGTTCCCGCCCCGGATTTCCCAACGGGTGGCATCATTCTTGGGCGCACCGGCTCAATATCAGCCCTGCAAACAGGTCGCGGAAGCGTGATCATGCGTGGAAAAGCTGAAGTTGAAGAGCATAATGGCAAAGAATCTATTATCATTACGGAAATTCCGTATCAGGTGAACAAGGCCCATATGGTTGAAAAAATTGCCGCGCTGGTGCGGGAGAAAAAACTTGAAGGCATTAGCGACCTTCGTGATGAATCTGATAAATCCGGCGTGCGAGTTGTAATTGAACTGAAGCGCGACGCTATGGGCACTGTGGTTCTTAATCAACTTTATAAATACACGCCGCTACAAACCAGCTTTGGTTGCAACATGCTGGCGCTGAATAATGGCCGGCCGGAGCAGATGAATCTGCAGCAAATGCTGCAAGCCTTTATTAAATTCCGTGAAGAGGTCATTACACGCCGCACAGCGCATTTGCTGAATAAAGCGCGGGATCGGGCACATACGCTGATTGGCCTTTCCATTGCCGTTGGCAATATTGATGAAGTGATTGCTTTAATTCGCAATAGTCCGGATCCGCAAATTGCACGTCAGAAATTGATGGATAAAGACTGGGCGGCCGAAGATGTGCGTCCGTTAATTGCGTTAGTGGATGATTATCGCAATGATATCGTTGATGGCCGCTGTAAAATGACGGAGGCGCAGGCGCGCGCCATTCTGGAAATGAAACTTTCACGCTTAACCGGGCTTGAGCAGGAAAAAATCAATAGCGAACTCAGCGAACTTGCGGAGAGCATTAAAGAATATCTGGACATCCTTGGTGATCTTACAAAATTACATGAGATCATGCGCCTTGAACTTGAGGAAATAAAAGAGAAGTTTGCCACTCCACGGCGCACATCCATCGAACTTTCTGAATTTGAAGAAGATATTGAAGATCTGATTCCACGTGAAGATATGGTGGTGACCGTGACCATGGAGGGCTATATTAAACGCGTTCCGCTCTCAACATACCGCGCACAAAAGCGCGGCGGGAAGGGGCGCTCCGGCTTGACGATGAAGGATGAAGATATTTTAGCGCAGGTTTTTGTGACCAGCACACATTCACCGCTGCTTTTCTTCTCAACAAAGGGCAAGGCCTACAAGCTGAAAACATTTCGCCTTCCACAAGGCAGCCCACAATCGCGGGGCAGGGCGCTGGTCAATATCTTCCCGCTGGAAGAAAATGAAACCATTAATGTAATTATGCCATTGCCGGAGGATGAATCTGCATGGGAAACGGCCAATATTATGTTTGCCACTAAAAATGGCAATATTCGCCGTAACGCTCTTTCAGATTTCGAATCCGTGCGGGCAAATGGCAAAATTGCCATGAAATTGGATGATGATGATGAGCTGGTTTCCGTTTTATCATGTACGGAGGGGCAACGTATTCTGCTGGCAACCTATTATGGAAAGGCGTTGTGCTGCCCCGTCAGCGCTGTGCGTGTCTTTAAAGGCCGTAACTCGTCCGGCGTGCGTGGCGTGGCATTGGAGAAAGGCGATCGCATCATCTCTATGGCTGTCTTGAATGCCATGGACTTGCCATCAGAGGAGCGGGATGCTTATTTGCGCATCCCATTAGATATTCGCTCTAGCCTATTAGAAGATAACAAAGATATTCAATCCATAATTTCGGAATATGCCCTGAGCTGGAGTGAGGATGTATTAAGGAAACTGGCGCAGGATGAACAATTTATTCTAACCGTTACTGAAAATGGTTATGGAAAGCGTACATCATCCTATGAATATCGCGTGACGAATCGCGGCGGGAAGGGCATCGTTAATATCGTTACCAGTGAACGAAATGGCAATGTTGCCGCCAGCTTCCCTGTGGAGGATAATGATCAAATTATGCTGATTACAAACAATGGAAAGCTTATCCGCACGCCTATCTCTGATGTGCGGGTTGCGGGGCGTAGCACGCAGGGTGTCACATTATTCCGTGTCGATAAAAATGAGGTGGTCGTCTCCGCTGCGCATATTCCAGCCTCTGAAGTTGACGAGGATGAAGCGGACATCACTGAGGATAATTCCGTTGAGGCGGAAAATCAAAGCAATGAGACGCAGGCTGAGTAAAAGGAAAAGATAAAAAATTAGGCAAGTGCATCTAAAAGGCTGGATTGAGCCTCGGTATCTGCCTTAATAACTGAAATATTTGCTTTAAATGCTGATTCCGCAAGAATCCGGTTTGTTGCTTCCTCTGCAAAATCAACATTTGGCCGCTCCACAAATCCATCTGCATTTGCGGATTGGCTTTGTGGGTCAAAAACCTGAAAAGGCTGAGCGTCACCATCCACCACCTGCGTTTGAACGCCGCCGGATGCCTCCTGACTAATTGAAACAACATCCTGAGGAATAAAGGCTTTTCCGGAATTACTGCCGGCAAGTGTTGGCTGAACACTCTGGCTATTCGCGATATTATTAGCGGATACGGCAATCCGCGTTGCAGCATCTTTTAAACCTGTGATTGCAATTGAATTAGTATCCAAACCCATAGCTCCCTATTGCCAGACTAACATATTACAGCCAATTAAACATCCGAAAAATATAGAATTACCATTTGCCGTTAATTTTCTATGACCAGGATTGCACATAGTGCACGGCGCCGTTATGATTCATCTGTGAAAAAGCGGCCAACAAACTGGATCATTTTTTTGGCACTGGGCTGCTTCTTTTTTATTGGGCTACATGACAAAAAAGCCCATGCAATTGAACATGTTAGCATTACCAAAGAATTTATTGCGTCTCAGAAAGGGAAGCCCTTTGCCACGTCCGATTCCTCGGAAGCTATTTTCAGCTCCAACCTCTTTAGTAGCGATCCTAAAAGTTATATTTATAAAATTGGAATTGGGGATGTGCTTTCCATCCGCTTATCGGCGCTTACCATACAAAAGCAAGGCAATGTTGAATATACGCAAATTGTTCCGGCAACGGAGTTGATTGATCGTGATATCGGCTTTCGTGTTCAGGATGATGGCACTATCTTTTTTCCCTTCATCAATCGCATTAAAGTGGCCGGCAAAACATTGCCGGAGCTTTATAACGCCTTCCAGAAAGAGCTTTCCGTGTATTTCCGAGAACCGCAATTGGAGATGATTGTTTCAGAGTTCAAAAGTCGCCGGGTTCTGCTCACCGGCGCGGTAGAAAAACCGGGAGAGATTTTTTTAGACACGGAAGCGTTAACCGTTCTGCGTGCCGTGGAAAAAGTTGGCGGCGTTACGGATTCCGCACAATTAAAACACGCAACATTACAGCGGAATGGAATTATCTACCCTATTGATATTTTTGAATTATTAGAGAAGGGGAATAATCGCTTTAATATTTTACTCGAAGAGCAGGATATTTTACACATCCCTGAAGATGAGGAAAATGTTGTTTTTGTGATGGGGGAAGTCATTCGCCCGGATATGCAGCAAATCGGAAATTTTGAGCTAACTCTTGCCGAAGCATTGAACAATGCTCAGGGTTTCAATCTTAGCACGGCAAATAAATCTGAAGTTTATGTGATTCGTGGAGTTGATCAATCCATGGTTGAAAATGAAGCACTTCAGAAAATTGCAAAAGAACAAGCAACTATCTTCCACTTAGATGCGGATTCGATAGAAGGGCTGGCGCTGGCGGATCAATTTGCATTGCAACCCCGTGATATTGTTTATGTTTCTCCAAGACTTGTCACGCAATGGGGGCGCTTCTTCAGTCAGTTATTACCCGGTGGCTTTGCCACAACAACCGATCCGCGCAGGTATGAATAACATGGCGATGCTTACGGAACAGCCATTGCCACATAATGCCGTCTCGCCTTCCGTGACCACGGGGGATGTGGTTGATATGACCCGCGTGATAAGGCGCATTTGGGCCAGCCGCTGGTGGATCATAACAATTTCCGCCACATTTTTTATGTTGGCGATGATTTATTCATTTATTCCAATTCCTTATGCCGCAACAAGCATGATTCGTATTGAGCCTGAAATTTCAACGGCCGGAGAAATGACAGATGTTGATGCGGAAATTGGCGTCATCAATTCCTGGGCCATGGTGGAAAATACCTTAGAGGTTATGCAGCGCAATGTTGAAGTTGTGCCCCAGGATAGTCCGGCACGGCGATTTACACTTTTTCTTAATTACATCCTCTCCAAATTCACCAATAAAACCTTACCCGCTGATTACGGAGATTCCGCCACCATTGAAATTGATCACTTCATTACCCCGGAAGGACTTGAAAATAAACCACTTTTTCTAAAAGTTGGCCGCGAGGGAAGTTATGTAATTTTTGATGCGGCTCAGCGTCCACTCATCGCGGGGGAGGAGGGAAGGAAGGCGAGCATTACCCTCCAGAATTTTTCAGAAAATAACGCCAAGCTGGAAGTAAGTGTTAAACAAATCAATGCGCAGGAAGGGCATCAGTTTGTCCTTATTCCACGTAGTTTGAGTATCATGACATCCATGGTAAAGCATAGTCTTATTGGGAATAAGCGAGGCTTTAATCCAATGTCCGGTCTGGTTGAAATATCGTTTACGCATCACGATAAGATTTTTGCACAGCAATTCCTAAGTTACTTTGTAAATAGCTATTTAAATCAGGCGTATAACCGAAGCGCACTAGGAAAAATGAAGGCACTTAACCACCTGCGGGTGCAAACGGATAATAACCGCGAACAGATGGAAATGGCCGAAAAGGAATTAGCCCTTTTTCGCGCGGAGGCCGGAACCATTGATCTCAATAGCGAAGCCAAGCAGATGGTGGTTCAGATGAATTCTCTGGAAGATCAAATGATGGCGCTTCGCTCACGAAGAGCAGAATTGTTGGTTACCTATACTGAAAATCACCCCTCGATTCTGGCGGTTGATGAGCAATTAGTTTTTTTTACGGATCGCATGCGGGAACTGGAACTTCGCGCAAGCCGCCTCCCTTCGGTACAAAACACATTACTGCAGCTTCAAAGGGAACTCAAAACCTATAATCGCCTTTATGACATGAGCATTAACGCGGTTGCCCAGCTTGAAACAGAAGTGGAAGGGCTGACGGGATATTCGCGGCTGGTTAATCCATCACGCCTGAAGCCAAGGGTTTTTGTTTCACGTGTTATTAAAATGAGTGTTGTTGGCGGTGTCTTAGGCGGCCTCATTGGAATTGCAATTATCTTTATGCTCTCCACACCGGCGCTGGCAAGGGTGATTGAAAAAGAAGATATCTCAACCATTGCGGAGCAACCTGTTTTAGCGACAATTCCCAAAATGCGGCTGAAAAAACCCTTATGGAATCAATTGATGGATTTCCTCAACCTGATTCATAAAAAAACAAATCATACCAAGTTAACCGACGAGCTGCTTGAAAATCAACGCCAGTCTGAGGAACTGATTTACCTGAATCAGCGCTTTGACTTTGTGACCTTTGGCGCAAAAAATCCTATTATTTTTGTAACATCTCATATTGAATCACAAGGTGCGAGCTTATTTGCCGAACATTTATCAACCTTACGTGCTCAAAGAACGAAGACAATATTAGTGGATGCCGATATTGTGCATTCACGTTTTTATAAGGAGTACGGTGTGAATCGCTCCCCTGGCTTATCTGATATTCTGGTAGGCAAGGCAACGATCAATGAATCCGTGGTTTTTATAGAAAAGTTAGGACTTTACTACCTTCCGCCCGGCACCGAAAACCCAACTTTCCATTTATTGATGAATCAAGAGCGCCTTCGGCAGGTTTTTTTATATTTAACGGCGGATTATAAAAATATTGTTATTGATTTTCCACCTCTGCCACAGCATTTGCGTAAAAAGTTTGACTATAATATGGCCGGTACGATTTTTCATATTATCCGTAAACATGCCCATATTGCTTCAGCCGCGCGGGCATTGGCAGAATACCCACAGAAGCCCGGCCTTGTGCAAGGGATTATTATGAATGAAGTTTAAAACAAGGCGGCACGCCCCAATCTAGCGAAAAACAACGGTCTTCTTATCGTTCAGAAAAACGCGCTTTTCCGAATGAAATTTAACCGCCGCAGAGAGCACACGCGCTTCGATATCCTGCCCGGCAATCTGAAGATCTTCCGGCTGCATTGCATGATCAACCCGCAGCACTTCCTGCTCAATGATTGGGCCTTCATCCAGATCCGTTGTCACATAATGCGCCGTGGCGCCGATAATTTTTACTCCCCTGTCATAGGCTTGATGATAAGGCTTCGCGCCTTTAAAGCCCGGCAAAAAGGAATGGTGAATATTAATGGCGCGGCCACTTAATGCCTGACACATCTCCGGGGAAAGAATTTGCATATAACGCGCAAGAACGACCAGATCGGCATCTGATTTTTCGATCACATCAATCACCTGCTTTTCCTGATCTTTCTTCGTGGCCGCTGATACCGGAAGATGGTGAAAGGGAATGTGATGCCAGTCTGCCATGTAACGTAAATCCGCATGGTTAGAAATCACGGCCTTTATCTCAATCGGTAACGCACCGGTAATTGTTTTATGCAGCAAATGGTTAAAACAGTGGCCTTCTTTCGTCACCATCACCACAACTTTCATGGGCGTATTCGCCTGAACAAGCTGCCATTGCATTTGATATTGGCCTCCCACCTCTTCAAAATTTTGGGAAAGCAATGAAGCGTCCATAGCTGATGAAAACTCACAACGCATGAAAAACTGTTCCGTCGAAAAATCACCGAACTGTGATGATTCGGTAATAAACCCGCCATGATTATTCAAAAAGCCGGAAACGGCAGCCACAATGCCTGATTTATCAGGGCATGAGAGCGTCAGAATATATTTAGAGCCGGGCATTTAATTCAACAAAAGCCCGGATTTTTGTAGCTGCGATACAATGAGCTTTTTATTTTCATCCGAAGGCATCACAAGTGGCAAGCGGATTTCATCCTCACAGAGACCTAAAAGTGAGGCAGCAAATTTTGCAGGCCCAGGGCTTGTTTCACAGAACATTGCATGGTGAAGCGGAAGTAGAGCCTTTTGTTTTTCGAATGCTTTTTCAAAATCCCCGGCAACCGCTAAATCTACAACTTCACGACATAATTTAGGAGCAATATTACTCGTAACGGAAATGACACCCGCGCCACCCGCCTGATAAAACTCAACAACCGTATCATCCTCTCCTGATATTTGCTGGAAATTATCACTGCGTTTTTTACCCTGAATATAACGGCTCAGATCTTCCGGCCTTGTAAGGTCACCGGTTGCATCTTTAATGCCGGCAATACGCGGCAAGTCCAGCAATCTTCCGATGGTTTCATTACTAATATCAGCAACGGTTCGCCCCGGAACGTTATAAATGTAAATGGGGATACTCGTCGCATCATGAATGGCTTTATAATGTTGAAAAAGCCCTTCCTGCGTTGGTTTATTATAGTAAGGAACAATCACCAGTGCCGCGTCGGCACCTTTTGCCTGCGCATGTTGTGTTAATTTGATGGCTTCCTGCGTGCTGTTCGAGCCCGTTCCCGCCATCACCGGCACATGTCCGGCGGCAGCGGCAATGCATGTTTCAATAACAAAGTTGTGCTCGTCATGGCTAAGGGTAGGGGATTCGCCCGTTGTTCCGGCAGGCACAAGCCCCTGCACGCCGCCCTCAATCTGGCGTTTTATGTGCCGCCTGAAAGCAGCTTCATCAACTTTGCCATCCTTAAAGGGGGTGATTAATGCTGTGAGTAATCCCTGAATCATAATGCGAAACCCGCATTAAGAGAATATGATGAGCTTAAGATGCGCTTTCGCTTTCTTTCTTGCCGAAAGAGAGGCCGCCAAATTTTGCATTAAATTTAGCAACTTTACCTGCGCGTTCATTCAGAACATTCGCACTTCCCGTCCACGCCGGATGTGTATTGGGATCAATATCCAGAACAATAACATCACCTTTTTTCCCGTATGTTGAACGGGTTTCAAATGTCTCACCATTGGTCATTTTAACAGTAATTTCATGATAATCTGGGTGAATTTCGGCTTTCATAACGTTGCTCCGCATAAATTTTGAGTTCGCGTACTACCGCATTTCAGAGCAGATAGCAAGTGTTAGCATTATTATTGCCGCTTCTCTTGAAAATTATGCATCAATGGGCCGTTTTCTGAGGAAAAATCAGGCGCATGCTTAATGGCTTTATAAACGTATAATTGCGCTGCCTTGCAGGCCTCTTCAGCGGAAAAACCCTGAGCAATCAATGTCGCGATTGCACTGGATAATGTGCAGCCGCTGCCATGAGTGCCGTTTGTTTTGAGACGTTCCTGTATCAGCTCCTGCGGTGGGTTTTCAGACGTTATCAGTAAGTCACAAATCATATTGCCACTGCCATGGCCATCCTTCAGCAAAATATAAGCCGAGCCAAGTTTTAATAAAGCATCCTGCATTTTTCTTGATGCTTTAACGGCTTCCACCGTCACATTTTCTTCTATCAGCAATGATGCTTCCAGCAGATTCGGTGTTAAGATATAGGCGAGGGGGATAAGGCGTTTTTTTAGTATATCAATCGCATTATTTTCTAAGAGCGTGGCACCGGATGTTGCCACCATCACCGGGTCTATAATGATGGGGACCTTATGCGCAACCGGCTCCAAAGCGTTGCAGACTGCCGAAATAATCTCCTGATTGCCGAGCATGCCAATTTTAATTGCATCAACTCCAATATCCACCAATACAGCCTCTATCTGCTCTTTAATCATTGCAGGGGATAGTGTCTCAATGCGGGTGACGGCATGCGTATTTTGAGCAGTCACAGCGGTGATTGCCGTCATGGCATAACCGCCTAAAACGGTAATCGTTTTAATATCCGCCTGAATCCCCGCGCCGCCACTGGAATCGGAACCGGCAATCGATAACACACGCGGAAATGATTTATTGCCTGTCATCTTCATAGGGTAGTGAATGACGATTGATTTACAAGCCATCGCTCGATAATAATGACTCAGGAGAATGCTATGGCACCAAAAAATCCGATTATATGCGCAATTGATACACCCTCTACGGAATGGGCGCATACACTTGTGCAAAGTGTTGCCCCGCATGTAGGAATGATCAAGCTGGGGTTGGAATTTTTTGTCAGTCAGGGTGGAGACGCCGTCCGCACCATTCGTGATTATGACGTTGATATTTTTCTGGATCTGAAATTTCACGATATTCCCAACACAGTCTCCGGCGCTGTGAGTGCGGCAACGGAGCTTGGTGTTGCTATGCTGACCGTGCATGCAGCCGGTGGCTCTGATATGCTTAAGGCCGCGGTTGAGGCGGCGCATAACACTGCTAACAAACTTTCCATCCAGCCGCCAATGATTCTGGCAGTCACGATGTTAACCAGCATTGATCAGGCTTTGGCAAAAGAAATTGGAATAGAGCGAAAATTGGAAGATCAGGTTATACAGCTTGCCGGCCTTGCTGTAAAATCAGGTGCTGATGGATGCGTCTGCTCTGCCCATGAGTTACAAATGCTTAGAAAGAATTATTCAAGTGACGCATTAAAGCTTGTGGTGCCCGGCATCCGCCCGGAAACTTCTAAGTTTGCAGCAAAAGATGATCAAAAAAGGATTATGACACCCCAAAGGGCACTGGAATATGGGGCGGATTATATTGTCATCGGGCGGCCAATTACAAAAAACCGCAACCCCGCCCAAGCCGCGAAGTCGATTAAAGAGAGCCTAGCCCCATAGCTCTGATATGGCTTCAAAACTTTGGTGAACCAAAAACTCAATATCGTCTTTTTCCATCGAAAAAGACGGCATAAAGTAGAGAATTTTCCCGAAAGGCCGAAGCCAAACTCCCTTTGTTATCAAAAGCTTTCTAAGCTTTATGGTGTCTTCCCATGACAATTCTTTGAACTCAACAACGCCAATTGCGCCCTTAACCCGCACAGATTGCACCTGAGGATGTTCAGAAAAGATGCCGAGCAGCTCATATAAATTGCTTTCAATTTTTGTTACTTTGGTATCATAATCACCGCCCTCAAAGAGATCTAATGATGCATTTGCCGCCGCGCAGGCTAAAGGATTCGCCATGAAGGTTGGCCCATGCATCAATGCCGTATCCAGTGAGTCGGAGAGAAAGGAATCAAAAATTTCATCCGAAGCAAGTGTTGCACCAAGCCCAATCATCCCCCCCGTAATCGCCTTGCCTAAGCACATAATATCCGGGGAAATATTGGCCTCATTACAGGCAAAGCAATTGCCGGTTCGATAAAACCCTGTCATCACTTCGTCAGCAATAAATAGCATTTTATTCTGGTGCGTTATCTGAAATATCTCATGCAAAATATCAGCTGAATAAAACTGCATACCGCCCGCACCTTGCACCAAAGGCTCAATGATGACGGCAGCGATGCGGCCATTTAAATCACTTTCCATAAGATCGCGGAATTCGATAAGACCATATTCATCAACCGGCAATGGTACGGTTATTTGCTTTGGTATATAGGCGGCAAGCTTAGCATGCATTCCGTGGTTCGGGTCAGAAACAGACATCGCCCCCATCGTGTCGCCATGATAGCTATTTTCAAAGGATATAAACTTTGTCTTTTGCGGTTTGCCTTTATTAATCCAGTATTGCACCGCCATTTTCATGGCGACTTCAATGGCGGTTGAGCCGGAATCACTAAAAAAAACGCGCGACAAACCATCGGGTGTTATTTTTTTTAAACGCCCCGCCAGGTCATAAGCGGGCTGATGCGCCAATCCCGCAAACATTACATGGCTAAGGGTTTTAAGCTGGTTTTCCATTGCTTTAATCATATATGGGTGCTGATAGCCATGGCATGCGCTCCACCAGGAGGCAATGCCATCCACCAGTTCTCTGCCATCTTCCAGTTTAAGCCTAACACCGTCAGCGGATTTGACGGGCAGCGGCAGCTCGGCAACGGCCATTTGCGCATAGGGTAACCAAATTGATTGAAAACCTTCTTCCAGCCACGTCACAGACATATGATCTTATGCAACCTTCTGAAACACCATCCCCATCGCTTCAAGCATTGCTTTATCCTGATTTTCCGATGGGTTGGGCGTTGTTAGAAGCTCTTCGCCAAAGAAAATTGAGTTTGCACCCGCAAAAAAACAGATGAGCTGTTCCGCCTCCGATAAATTAGTCCGCCCAGCAGAAAGGCGCAGATACGATTGAGGCATGGCCATTCTTGCTGTTGCAATTGTTCGAATAAGTTCAATCGCATGGAGTGGTTTAACATCACCAAGCGGCGTGCCCTTAATTGGGACAAGCATATTAATCGGCACGCTCTCCGGATGAGAGGGCTGATTGGCCAATGTTTTTAACATTGAAAGGCGATCCTCTTTTGATTCGCCCATACCAAGAATGCCGCCGCAACACACTTTCATGCCACTTTGACGTACATTTTCCAGCGTATCCAGACGATCCTGAAAACTTCGAGTGGTAATAATGTTGGAGTAATTTTCTTCTGAAGTATCAATATTATGGTTATAGAAATCTAATCCAGCAGATGAAAGCTCTTGCGCTTGGTTTTCCGTTATCATCCCCAGGGTCATGCAGCTTTCAAGACCAAGCGTCTTGACCTCCTGAATCATCTCAACAAGCATTGGCATATCACGCTCTTTCGGGCTGCGCCACGCCGCACCCATGCAAAACCGCGTTGCGCCGGCTTCTTTGGCGGCACGTGCCTGCTCCTTAACCTCTTCAACCGGGGAGAGTTTGCCGGCCTTAAGACCCGTCTCAAAATGGGCGCTTTGCGAGCAATATTTACAATCTTCCGCGCAACCGCCTGTTTTAATATTCATCAATGTACTCGGTTGAATTTCAAGGGGATTAAAGAACTCACGATGTAGAGAATGTGCCTGATAGAGCAGCTCAATTAAAGGTAAATCATAAACTTTACCAAGCTCTTTTTCCGTCCAGTTATGCCTTAGTTCCGTTGCCATCAATGCTATATACAGGGTGACATAGGTTCCGCACAAGGTATAACAGATAAATGGACAAAAAATCTGCTTTCACGGATCTATTAGCAGGGAAATTATTGCTTATTCAACAGGCGAATGAGACACGAAATTTATATCAGGTTGATAGATCGAATTATCCATATATTACAGTTAATAATAAGAATTACCTCTCATTTAGCTGCAATGATGTTTATGGCTTATCCAACCACCCTGAAATGAAGCAGGCCGCCCTTGACGCCATCCGCAACATTGGATGCGGGGGAGGGGCATCAAGGCTTGTGACCGGAAACCATGATTTGTACCAAACAACCGAGCAGAATCTTGCCGCTTTTAAAAAGAAAGAGGCGGCTTTGCTTTTTGGCAGTGGCTACCTTGCGAATCTTGGCCTTCTCAGCAGCATTGCCACTGCTAAAGATTTGATTCTTATTGATAAACTGGCGCATCGATGTCTTTACGACGGCGCTAAGTTATCCGGCGCTAAGTTATTACGATTTAAGCATAATAGCAGCTTGCACTGCACTGAATTGCTCGACCGGCACCGAAGCGGCTTTGAGCAATGTTTTATTGTTACGGAATCTGTTTTCAGTATGGATGGCGACAGAAGCGATCTTGCCGCGCTCTCCGCCATATCTAACCAATATCAGGCACAGCTTATTGTGGATGATGCGCACGGGTTGCCGCAACAAAAACATCATCAATATGCTGATATTATTACCGGAACATGCTCAAAGATGCTTGGCTCATATGGCGGCTATGTTGCTGGAAATAAAGTTTTAATAGAGTATCTTATCTCTAAATCACCATCTTTTATTTTCACCACATCATTGCCACCGGCAGCCGTTGCCGCCACGCTTAAGGGGCTGGATATTCTTCAACAAATGCCTCCGGCAAGTTTAGAGCGTCCTGCGACCCTGGCAACAACGGTAAAACAAGCATTTTCCGATAAAAATCAAAGCTCACATATTTTACCAGTTATTTTTCAATCCAATGATGCTGCGCTGGCCGCGCAGGAAAAACTTCGGACGCAAGGCTTGTGGGCACCAGCGATCCGTTATCCGACAGTTCCAAAGAATAAGCCCAGAATTCGGCTCTCTTTTTCCTCCGTTCATAACGATGAAATGATTGCAAAACTGCTAAAAGCCCTGAAAGAGATTCACACCTCCTCCCCCTTTTACTTTCCATAATAAACATTATGCAAATAATATAGCATGGGAGGCGATCACCAAAAGAAGCCCCCTTTTGCAGTTATTTGATCAAAGCGTGCAGCAGATCATGATGGCGCTGACAAGCGCCTGTTATCTAGGATAATGCCTTATCAATGATATCTTGCTGCTCACGCTGATGAACACGCATATATCCCGCTGCCGTTGCCGCAGCAAGTTTCCGCGCAATCACAGTCGGGCGTTTTGACGCTACATTTGCTTCATTCAACACCGCCTCAATACGCCGATCACAGAATGTCCAGCCACCCATATTTTCAGGCTCTTCCTGACACCAAACAACCTCCGCCTTCGGATATTTCTTCACCTCTTCAAGCAAGGATGTGTGTGGGAATGGATAAAATTGCTCCAAACGGATAAGAGCAATGTCCTTAATTTCACGCTCCTTTCTTGCCTCAAGAAGGTCGTAGTAAACTTTGCCGCTGCAGATCAGAAGCTTTTTAACCTTGTTGTCGGACACAAGCTTTTCCGTCTCCGGAAGCACGCGCCGGAAACTTGTTCCCTCCACAAAATCCTCCAGTTTGGATTGAGCAAGCTTATGACGCAGCAATGACTTAGGCGCCATCATAATGAGTGGTTTACGGTAATTGCGTGCTAGCTGGCGCCGCAATATATGGAAATAATTTGCCGGTGTCGTGCAATTTGCAACGATCATATTATCTTCAGCACACATTTGCAGGAAGCGCTCTAAACGCGCAGAGCTATGCTCCGGCCCCTGCCCTTCATAACCATGAGGCAGCAACACCACCAAACCGGACATGCGCAGCCATTTAACCTCCGCACTGCATATAAACTGATCAAACATCACCTGCGCACCGTTAGCGAAATCACCAAATTGCGCCTCCCAGACAGTAAGCGCTTTTGGCTCCGTTAAGCTATAGCCATACTCAAAACCAAGCACTGCAAACTCTGAAAGATGGCTGTTAACAGCCTCATATTTAGCTTGTTTTTCAGCAAGATGATTCAGAGGAAAGTAAATTTCCTCTGAATCCTGATCCGTTAAACCGGAATGACGGTGAGAGAAGGTTCCACGAATCACATCCTGCCCTGAAAGACGCACAGGATAGCCCTCTGCCAATAATGAGCCAAATGCTAACGCCTCCCCCATTGCCCAATCAAAACCGTCACCCGTTTCAATCATTTTACGGCGATTACTCAGCACGCGCTCCACGCCTTTATGAAGTTTAACTCCGGCTGGAAGGCCGGAAAGCTTCATGCCGATATCTTTGAGCTTTTTTGCATCAACACCGGTGGACATTTTGGGCTTTTCACCACCCAGCACCTGCTCTAAACCCGTCCACTTGCCTTCAAGCATGTCTGCTTTTTCAGGCTTGTAGCTATTAGAATTGGTGTAGGCTTTATCCAAACGATTGTAGAAATCATCCTTCATTTTTTCAATCTTGTCTTCAGTCAAAATTCCTTCACTGATAACTCTTTCGGCATAAACTTCACGCGGTGTTTGACGCGCATCAATTTTGGCGTACATTTTTGGTTGCGTCCAGCGCGGCTCATCCCCTTCATTATGTCCATGCTTACGATAGCACCACACATCAATAACAACGTCATTCTGAAACTCCTGACGGAATTCAGCCGCAATACGCGCGGCGTGAACAACTGCCTCCGCATCGTCGCCATTGACGTGGAAAATAGGCGCTTGCACTTGTTTTGCAACATCCGTTGGATAAGGCGAGCTGTGGCCTTCTTTCGGCTTGGTCGTAAACCCAACCTGATTATTCACGATAATATGCACCGTTCCGCCGGTTTTATACCCTTCCAGGCCGGCCATGGCGATCGTTTCAGAGACAACACCCTGCCCACAAAATGCGGCATCACCATGCAATAAAAGCCCCATCACGGTTTTCCGCTCTGTATCTTTAAACTGATCCTGTTTCGCGCGTACACGGCCAACAACAACCGGGTTAACGGCTTCCAAATGGGAGGGATTTGCATTCAATGACAAATGCACTTCGTTGCCGTTAAATACTTTATCAGACGAAAAACCAAGATGATATTTCACATCGCCAGAGCTGTTAATCCAGTCCGGCGTTGCAAGGTTTCCCTGAAACTCCGAAAGCATGGCGTCGTAAGATTTACCCATAAAAGCCGTTAACACATTAAGGCGGCCACGGTGCGGCATGCCAAGCACAACTTCTTTAACGCCAAGCGCCGCAGCGCTTTCCACCAGTGCCTCCATGGCCGGCAGAACCGGCTCCGCCCCTTCCATAGAAAAGCGCTTTGCGCCCGGAAATTTTTTGTGAAGAAATTCTTCAAAACCAACGGCTTCGACAAGCTTTTGAAGCACCCTTCCCTTTTCTTCTTTCGTGAGCTTCGGCTTTGATAGCGAACCTTCCAGCTTTTCTTCCAGCCATTCTTTCTGCGTCAGGTTTTGAATATGGCTATATTCAATCGCCAAACTTGAGCAGTAGGTTTGCTGAAGAATGGTTATAATTTGGCGTAAAGTTGCCACCTGATAACCAAGCCAACCGTCTAACTGAATTTCCCGATCATAGCAGTCTTCACTAAAACCATAACGTGCCGGGTCAAGTTCCGGATGAGAATTATTATGCGCCAGCCCAAGCGGGTCAAGATTCGCCAATAAATGCCCACGCACGCGGTAAGCACGAATCAGCATATGCGCCCGCACCGCATCCAAAGCCTCCGTATGATCTTTTCCACCTGAATTTACAGGCGCTTTAGCCGCCGATTTATCGGCAATGCCCACCACTTTGCTTGTGCCATTACCCCAACTGCGTGCGCCAAAATCTTTAGTAATTACACTGTCATTATCACCAATATCATTAAAATATTGCTTCCATTCCGCATCCACACTGGAAGGATTTCTTAGATATTGCTCATAAATTTCAGCAATATAGGTTGCATTTGCACCATAGAACCCAGTGGTTGAACGCATGGATTGGCTCATATTGATCTCCTGATTTTGAGGTGCCTGTCTTTTAAATTAACCAAGTTGTTTTGACAAGTTTTCTGGTATTTCAGTTTGTTGCATTGCAGCATAGGCCTTGACCGTATTAGCAAGCAGGCAAGCAATCGTCATTGGCCCAACACCACCGGGAACCGGCGTGATAGCGGCTGCCACACCACACGCATCTGCATAAGCAACATCCCCAACCAACCGCGGTTTTTCACCTTCATGCTCCGGTGGCAGGCGGTTAATACCCACATCAATAATCACCACGCCGGGCTTCATCCACTCCGAAGTTACCATTTCCGGCCGGCCAATCGCGGCCACAATAATATCTGCCTGCCGGGTAATTTCCTGCACATTTTGCGTGCGGGAATGGCAAATGGTCACGGTGCAGCTGGCATTCAGCAAAAGCTGCGCCATCGGCTTGCCAACAATATTAGAGCGCCCCAGAACCACCGCATGTTTGCCGGAAAGATCCGGCACAACGGAGCGCAGCAAAATCATGCACCCCATCGGTGTGCAGGGAATCATGGCGCTGCCCTGCCCTGTGGCTAATTTCCCGCTGTTAATCACATGAAAACCATCCACGTCTTTTGCAACGTCAATGGCGTTAATCACCTTTGTTTCATCAATATGCGCGGGCAGTGGCAGCTGCACAAGAATGCCATGCACTTTTGTATCATGATTGAGCTTCTCAACTTCATCCAGCAATTTTTGCTCCGGAATATCCGCAGGAAGGCGTATCTCAAACGACTCCATCCCCACTTCTTTGGTTTGTTTAGCTTTATTGCGCACATAAACCTGACTGGCCGGGTCTTCACCCACAAGCACCACCGCCAGCCCCAGAACATTCCCTGTCTGTTGTTTTAAGTGCTCAACGGCAATGCCCACTTCTTCACGAAGAGATGCCGCAACTGCCTTACCGTCAATTATTTTTGCCACCATGCGCCTGCATATAGCCCCTCTGATGCATCCGGACAATCCTTTAAGCATGATTGGTAAGGATTTATTAATTTAAATGCCCTATAATAGAAGGATGACAAAAAATACCACCACCGCCCCGCCTAAAACAATCCAGCAATTGCTGGATGATACAAATCCTGATACGCCCTTGGACAGGGTTCAGAAAGAGCTTCCGCTGGAGGCAATTTTTTCGACAAACCAAATCATTGAGATTAATGCATTGCCCTTGGAAGATCGCAAAGCTGCCATTATTGAAATGATTAATGCAGACAATTATGACACCGATATTTGTTCCCATATAGCAGATATTAAGAAAATTGCCGCTTCGGAAGCGGGAAATAATTTAACACCTGAGGATGTTTATATTTCATTAACCTACACAGCACCAGAAGCGGCTAAATTAGAGGATAATCCTGAATTATCTGCTCTTGCCGGCTTTATGATTCCTCTTGATGTGCACCGTACCGGGGAGTTTTTTGTTAGTGAAGAGGGGATGCAGACGAATAGATTCAATGTTGCTGAGGCCATGCAAATTGATGGTTTTTCAGAAGAAGAAATTGCTGAAAAAACCGGGCTGCAATTAAAAGGGAACGACACCGCCTTCCCTGACAATCTGACAGAAGAAGAAATTGAGGCAACGACGCCCACTACAGCATCGGGTAAAGCTTACCCAGAAGTTGATACTGAGCCACAGAATCATGGAGAAAGCCTATCCTATATCCGGCGCTTTGTTAAAGCACTTGCCAACGCGCTTGGCTTTGGCTCAAAATAAGCATTATGAGCTTTGTTGATAAAATCAAATCTTCTCAAGCGGAGAACTTATTCCTCGTCGGTGGGCAGGAAGAAGGGCGTGAGGCATGGTATTATGTGCTGGTGGATAAAAATAAAGTCCCCATGTTTGAAAAAGAATTAGAGCCCGGAAAGCCTTATGACCTGCGGCCTTATGGCAAAATTCTCTATTCCGGATGGGGCAAGGAACCACCGGAAGAAATCAAAGAGAAAGTGAAAAAAGAATTTGGCGGTTAAATCCGTTGAATGGCATTGAATTGCATTTCAGCCTATGTTAAATAACGCCCCCTAAGTGGCACGGAGCGTAGCGCAGCCTGGTAGCGCATCTGGTTTGGGACCAGAGGGTCGGGAGTTCGAATCTCTCCGCTCCGACCATTTTCTTACATGCCGGGTTATAGCTCAGACTAATCCGGTTTATCTTTAAAGGGCATGCGCCCTACCCTGTGGAGGGATGGCTGAGCGGTTGAAAGCACCGGTCTTGAAAACCGGCAAGGGGGCAACTCCTTCCAGGGTTCGAATCCCTGTCCCTCCGCCATTTAACGTATTTGGATATTTTTTCGAACCTATTGATATGACTGAAGAAACTGAAGCAATAAGAGAAGTCGCAAAAACTGCTGGAAAAGCTATTGAAGCTTCAGAGAAGATGGGTGGTTTCTTTGATCGAGTTTTTGGGGATTTGGTAGAAAACTCTGTTGGACTTCTATCAGATAAATTAAAATATTATCGTGCGGAAAACTTGCTGCTTCTTCATGAAAAAACTAAAAAGAAACTTGAAGATGCTGGCGTAGATTACACAAACCCAGTTTTACCTAAAATTGGTATTCCACTCATTGAAAATGCCACAATAGAAGATGATGATAGTCTCCATACTAAATGGGCTAACATGTTGGCTAATGCAATGAATCCTGAATATCGAGAGGAAATAAAAAGAAGTTATATAAGTATACTGTCCGAAATAGAACCTCTCGATGCTTTAATTCTTGATGCGATTACAATTCAGTACCAGATGGCTGAACTAGAAGGTAAAGAGTCAGGTTTATTTGATAGATCAAAAATATGTTCTAATCTCCATATCGGGCTAAAAGATTGTGAGCTTTCACTAAGAAATCTCATGCGGTTAGGTTGTATAAAGCCTGGGGTAGTCACAGGAGGTATTTCTATGGGAAT
The DNA here is from genome assembly GCA_030429725.1 of Alphaproteobacteria bacterium. Classification (GTDB taxonomy): domain Bacteria; phylum Pseudomonadota; class Alphaproteobacteria; order Rickettsiales; family UBA8987; genus JAUIEX01. The sequence goes on along the minus strand of JAUIEX010000026.1, from coordinate 2,708 downwards.
TCATCCTGTAGCCTCCTACAAAGATACAGAGCTTTTTTCATTAACTGAATTAGGGCTTAGTTTTCACAAAGCTGTTAGTTAGTGAAACAGTTTTTTGTGTTCCTAAAACAAACAATCTCAACTCCTCAACAGTTCGAATAACGCCCACTACTCGCCGCCACTTTTTCTATGCGCACCATTGGAAATATGAGCTGATTCTCGTAATATTTTTTCTGGCTGTTATTCTTGGATATTATGATTTGATTCAATCGCTTGGCATTAAAATTGACCAGTAAGGCAGTTCCAATCGGCTTAATATCTTTCACTGATTGCTGTTTGAACTTTTATGTCCGCCTAAGAGTGCTATAACCTGCTTATGGCAGGCGACGCACAGACAGCAATTCCAACGGAGGGCGGCTCCTTTCTTAGTCGTCTGACTTTTAAGAATAGTCAGTCGGTTTTCTTTGCTATCGGCATTTTGCTGATCCTGATGGTGATGCTTTTCCCGATGCCAACATCCTTGCTGGATGCAACATTGGCGATCTCTATTACTTTCAGCCTTTTGATTCTTCTCAACGTTCTTTTTATTGAGAAATCACTCGATTTTAGTGCATTTCCAACCATTTTGCTGATTGCGGCGCTGGTGCGTCTTTCACTTAACATTGCCACCACACGAACGATTCTTTCCGATGGGCATATGGGAACGGATGCGGCAGGGCACGTGATTGAGGCCTTCGGAACATTAGTGATTGGCAATAATGTTGTGATTGGTGCGATTGTTTTTATTATCCTGACCATTATCAACTTTGTTGTGATCACCAAAGGTTCAGGCAGGGTTGCCGAAGTTTCCGCCCGCTTCAGCCTGGATGCCATGCCCGGAAAGCAAATGGCGATTGATGCCGATCTTTCCGCCGGCCTTATTGATGAAGAAACAGCCAAGTCACGCCGTAAAGAACTGGAAGATGAAAGCACCTTTTTTGGCGCCATGGATGGTGCCAGTAAGTTTGTGCGCGGCGATGCGATTGCCGGGATTATTATTACCTTCGTAAACTTTATTGCCGGCATTGTTATTGGCGTTGTTCAGCGCGATATGAGTTTTTCCGATGCGGCACAAACTTATACCACCCTCACCATTGGTGATGGGCTTGTTTCTCAGATTCCTTCATTGATTGTTTCCACGGCCGCCGGCCTTCTGGTAACAAAATCCGGCGTCTCAGGCTCCGCTGATAAAGCTTTTTTTGCGCAATTGGGTAAATTTCCACAGGTATTGGCCGTTGTTAGTGGGGTGACGCTGCTGCTTGGCCTGATGCCAATGCTGCCAACCGCACCTTTTCTCCTGCTTTCTGCCCTCTCCGGATTTGGCACTTATGCCATTTTAAAAGATAAAGCGGCGTTAGAAACGGAGACTTTTACCTCACCGAAAGGCAAAGGCGCGTCACCGCCCGGCAGTGCGGTCTCCGCGCAACAAACCGACGAAGACGGCGAAGCAAAGGAAGAAGAACCGCTGGATCGCACCCTGGCGATTGATGCCATCCGCCTGGAGCTGGGTTATGGATTGCTGCCGCTAATTAACTATAATAAAGGCCAGCGCCTGACGGATCAGATCAAAGCATTGCGCAAGCAAATGGCAAAAGACCTTGGCTTTGTGATGCCGTCTGTGCGTATTCAGGATAATATGCAGCTGGCCGCTAATGAGTATGTTATTCGCGTGAAGGAAATTGAATGTGGGCGCGGCATCGTTAAGCCGGAGATGCTTTTGGTGATGGATCCTGAAGGCAAACGTATTGACCTGCCCGGCGAGGATACAACGGAACCAACCTTCGGCCTGCCGGCTAAATGGGTGACGGAAGATAGCCGGGAGGAAGCCTTGTTCCGCAATTACACCGTTGTGCCGCCACCAACGGTTATCACAACACATTTAACGGAAGTGACGAAAGAAAATATCGCTGATCTGCTTTCCTATAGTGAAACACAAAAATTGCTGGATGCGATGGCCGAGGATCAAAAGAAATTAATTGACGATACGATCCCATCGCAAATTACACTCAGCGGCGTGCAGCGTGTTCTTCAAAATCTCCTGCAGGAGCAGGTTTCCATCCGTGACTTACCAAGCATTTTAGAGGCCGTCTCTGAGGCCAGCAAAGTATATTCAAGCCTCCTGATGATTACGGAGCATGTGCGCACAAGACTGGCACGCCAAATATCCTATGCCAATCTGAATGAACAGGGAGAGCTGGTCATGCTCAGTCTTTCACCCAAATGGGAGCAAACTTTTACCGAAAGCATTGTTGGGCAAGGCGAAGAAAAGCAGCTGGCCATGCCGCCTTCAGAGCTGCAACAATTTATGGATGTTGCAAAAAGAGCCTATGAACAGCATGCGATGCAGGGCTTTCTGCCGGCGCTTGTCACCAGCCCGGCCATTCGCCCCTATGTTCGCGCGGTGGTGGAGCGTTTCCGCGCCGCAACCATTGTTCTTTCTCAAAATGAAATTCATCCCAAGGTCAAGTTGAGGGCATTAGGGCAACTTTAGAAAGGGGATAATGAATGGTGCGACCGAGAGGACTTGAACCCGCCATCACCCGGGCGAAGCCCGTGCCGTGATCATGGCGATTGCATTTGATTATTTTGCGATGATTTGTTTTAGATACTTGTTGTTCCATCCTGCTTTTTTGCGTTTGGCCTTGATGCCTATTTTTGTTGAGTTTTCTTTGTTGAGGAGGTTCAGTGCG
>JAUIEX010000025.1 GCA_030429725.1 Alphaproteobacteria bacterium | reverse complement strand
GGAAGGGCTGGGTTCCGGCGCTTTAACCGCCCATGAAAAAGAGGCTTCAGGAAAGTATGTTGAAGTGAGTAATGAGGCGCCAACTGCCCATAAAAGCATGGAAGCAGCACCCTCCGAGCGCAGCACCGTCTATTTTGATATGGCCCAATTATCCAGAAATAATCAGGTGTTAACCAGTGATTTCATTCATGTTTTATCACAAACTGCCGGCAGCGAGATGGATGTGACCATCAATGTTTCATCATTGGAAAACCAGCCATATTTCATCGTTCAGAATGAAGACGGCAAAACATTTGATGTGATCACGCAGGGCGCCGGTGGCAGCTTATCCCGCGCCGAAGGCGTTGGAAATATTCAGTTGGATGGTATCGCATATTCCACCACAACCATCACACCTGAAATATTGCAGCAGAATAACGGGCAGGTCATTTCTCAGGAAGCCTATGCGATGATGCGCCAAACACAAGGCGAAGCCGGTGTTTTGATGGCGCTGGAAAATACAAGCAACCATTCCTATCAAGCCGAAGCATCCTTTGCTGTTGCGGAAAAACCGGCCAATGCCGCTGAAATGCCGGAAACATCCGCGCCGCAAGAGCAGACTTACACCGCGCAAACCACACCCGACCCACAGATGCAAACGCCTTCAGAAGCACCCACTATTGCTCAGGCAGAAGCAGTGCCACCGAAACAGGTTCCTGGCAGTGAAGCAAAGGAACAAACGCCACCGGCAAATCCATTTGCCGCGCTCCTCGCCGGGGAAGAGGGCGCCGCCATCTTTGCGGGCTTAAGCGGCGGCAAAGCGCAGGAAGTTCAAAAAACCGATCTTGGCGCATTGGCATCCGGCCTTACCGTCAGCACCGAAAAAGCCCAGCAGAATCTGCAGCAGGATACCGAACGCATGGCCTGAAAATAGCCTGAACTCCATTAACCTTTGGTTAAGCCCTGCATGTTATACTATGGCATGGTCACTGAAACACAGCAGGAAGCGCTTGCGCTCGGAGCCGCGCAGCTGGATGCAACGCAGGCACAGCAGGATTATGCCAAAATGTGGGATAACCCCAACGGAAATCAGCCTGAAATTGTCAATAATGAAGCCATCAATCTGTCACATGAATCCACAGGCCATCACACTGATCTGGAAGAACAAAAAAGAGATAAAGCCAAAAAAGCGGAACGTGCAAGAGAGCTTCAGGAGCTTATGCGTGAAGCATTCGAAAAAGCGGCGGAAGCGGCCGCGCATCGTCAAATCGGCGTCACGCACCACCTCTCCATTACCGCGGATGATCCAAACATCATCATCACCAAGGAAATGTGGGAAAAGGCGCATGACGAAGGTAAAAAGCTGGTGGTGGCCGTGGATATTAAAGGTGAATTCACCGAACCCACGGCAGTGAATGTCACCTATGCAGATGATCTGCCACCGGGCGCCAAAGCGGATGTGGTGTTTAAAAAAGAAGGTTTGGGTGAATTTGGGCATATCAATGCCGATCCCAACCGCACCATCACCTATACACTTGAGCTTTCAAAAGAATCCGTGAACAAGAATACCACCGTCACCCAGGAAAATGGCGTGATTATCATCGGCAACGGCATGAAGGCCTGCACCAGCAGCTGTGATTATTTAACCGTGGCCATTGGGGATGCCTCCAACATGGCCAGCCAGCAAACCTTCACCCAATATACGCTGGACGACCCGGAATTCGTTCAAATGCTCGAAGATATGGGCGTGAAACCTGAGAATATTATCAATAAAGATGTTGACAAATCACCTCAAGAACGCGAGGCAGGTCGTGAGGCTACTATCCTGCGTGTGCAACAGGAAAAAGAAGGGGCGTTAACTGCCTTGCAGGCCATCCAACAAGGCAAGGCCACGGAATTTAAGGCACAAGGGACAGATAGTATAAACTATATTGACGCAGAACAAATCGCAGACGCACAAGCATTGCTGAGCACCTTGCCGCCGGAAATTGCCAACGGGCTGAAAGGCAGTTCCGGCGGGCAGGATATTCCGCCAAAAAACACTATGGGCTTTACCCCTGGCGCTGATGGCAAGCTGGCAATCAGCGATAAAAAATCTTTGGAAAACGCCGAAAAAGGCACAAACCCCGAAGGCATCAGCTAGCCATCAGCGGGCAGCACGCTCACTTCCGGCTCGTTCTGCGCTTTCAGCGCAACCTCTCGCACTCTTGCTCCCGGCTCGTTCTGCGCTTTCAGCGCAACCTCTCGCACGGCGTTATAACTCCCCCTTCACGGGGGAGTCTGCATCTTTGATGCAGGTGGGGGTCATATTTTTAAATTTGCTCCTGCGATGTTCTTCCTGAACATCGCAATGAGCCTAACGCCCTGCGGGCGACTAAAGAATCTCACCTCCCGGCTCGCAATGTCTCCCGCGTCATTCCCGTGAAAACGGGAATCCAGTCAATCAAATAACCAAAGCCTTCGCAAGAAGCCCTGGATTCCCGCGTGCGCGGGAATGACTATGGAGAAGACGCGAGGATGACTAGGGGGAGCCGTGCAGAGCAGAACCTCTTCCCTCTTCCCTCTTCCCTCTTCCCTCACCCTGCCACTAGCACATCATCTTTGAGTTGCGTCCGCACCGTTCTGATGCTGCCAATTTCCCAATCCTCCGGCACGGTCACCGGCAAAAACTGCTCACTATGCCCCACACCGCCACGCTCCACCAACACGCGCTCCTCCTGCCCGGCGCGCTGCTTCACATGCGCCGCCAATTCCCGCTCCCCGGCCTCACGCAGCAGCCGCGCGCGTTCTTTGCGCACCGGCACCGGCACCTGCCGGCTGGCCGGAATATTTGCCGCCGGCGTGCCTTCACGCTCGGAATAAGGGAAAATATGCAGATGCATCAACCCGGCCTCACTCACCAGATGCAGCGTATTTTCAAACATCGCCTCCGTCTCGGTCGGAAATCCGGCAATAATATCCCCGCCAAACACCGTTTCAGGGCGCAAATGCCGGCACTGTTTGACAAAATCCAGCACCTGCTGCCGGCTATGGCGGCGTTTCATGCGCTTAAGCACCATGTCATCCCCCGCCTGCAGGCTGATGTGAAAATGCGGCATAAAGCGCGGCTCATTGGCCAGCACATCCAGCAACGCGCCGTCAATTTCCGCCACATCCACCGATGAAAGCCGCAGCCGCGCCACCGGCACTGCGGCCAGAAAACGCTTTACCAACTGGCCAAGCGTTGGCTCTCCGGGCAGATCCTTGCCGTAATCGGTTAAGTCCACACCTGTCAGCACAATCTCGTTAAAGCCCTGTTCAACAAGCAAATTTCCCTGCGCGATTACCTCCCCCATCCCCACGGAGCGGCTATTGCCACGCCCAAAAGGAATAATGCAAAAAGTACAACGATGGTTGCAGCCATTCTGAATCTGCATAAACGCCCGCGCCTGCCCCTCCATGCTGGTAATGAGGTGGCTGGCGGTTTCCGTGATCGACATAATATCGTTCACCCGCACCTTCTCAAGCGCCAGTAAACCATCTGCGCGGTAAGAATCGGGCCGCATTTTCTCTTCATTGCCAATCACCTGACTCACACCGTCAATGGCGGCATAGCTTTCCGGGCTGATCTGCGCCGCGCAGCCGGTCACGATAATTTCCTGCTCCGGATGTTTCCTGTGATGACGGCGAATAGCCTGCTTTGCCTGCCTTTCGGCCTCTTTGGTCACGGCGCATGTGTTGAACACCGTCACATTCTTCCGCCCGGCCTCACTCAGATTTCGACGGATCACCTCACTCTCATAGGCATTAAGACGGCAGCCGAAGGTTTTCACTTCCGCCTGACTGGATAATACCGATTGGTTCCGCTGCTCTGCCATGGGGCGGAAGCAATACCACATATTTCAACAAATCGGTAGCGGCTTTCCACTGCCAACCCCTTATCAGGATTGCATTTCCTCCGACAATCCTTCACACCTGAACTGTTATGCCTGAAGAATATCATCGCCGTCTGGCGGACATCACCGCCCTTGCCAAGGACGATAAAGCCTTTTCCAAGCGCCGTACCAGCCCGGAAGTAATGCTGATGCTTATGTCGGCCGTGGTCATTTTTCTGGGAATGATGACCGTCATTCAGGTGCTGGATAAAATGAGCGAGGAGGCCTTAATTGCTGTCTTCAGCTCCGGCTTCCTGCTCTTTGCCGCACTCACCATTGCTTATTATGAATGGGTGCATAATGAGCGCTTCGCGAGTGACTTTGAAAATGCCCTCTTTGCCGGCGCCGCCGGTGCCGGCGTTGCCTTCTTCTTCATTGTTAAGAACAGCCGTGAAGTTGTCTATTATAACCCAAAATGCCGGCGCTATTTCACCTATCAGCCCATTTTGGAAGGGCAGGACGAGTTTGACAAGCTCATGAAATCCATCGGGCTTGGCCATATTTCATGGCAGCAGGATATGAAGATTATCGCCGCCAATTCGCCGCTCACTTTCTCCATGTCGGATATGTTCGGCAAGCATTACACCATGCAGCTACATATCATTCCCATCAGCCGCCCGGATGGGTATTACGTCTTTAAGGCCATGCCATCGGATAAACGCAAGCTCACCGAAACCTATGCCGATGTTATCCCGCCTTACATGGTGGAACTGTTCGACCTGATTCCCATGCCGGTTTACAGCCTTAAGCAGACAGGGGAGCTGCATTATATCAACCCTGCCTTCAGCAGCATGATGGGATACTCTCCCTATGATGTCAGCACGCAAAAGCTGCAGCTGGATGCCCTTATTATTCAGGAAGAAGACAAGGAAGCAGCCGATATTTCCCAGTTATGGGAAGGCATTCGCCATTTTAGAACGGCAAACGGAGGAAGCGTCACCGCGCGCATTCATCAGGTGCTTCTGCCGGATAATGAAGGCAAAGAATTATTCCGTTGCGGATTCCTTTCCTCCTCCGGTGATGGTGCGGCCTCCTCTGATCTGCCACCCGGCGCGGAAATTTCCTCCGACAAAAACCCCGCTTTACTTCAGGCAACGATGGCGCACAGCCCCATTGCCATGGCTTTTTTACGCCAGAATGGCCATGTCATTCACTATAACAAGGCTTTCTCCAACCTAGTCAATCAGCAGGCAGATAAAAAGGAATGGAAGCTGGACATCATCGTCTCAGATGATCAGAAATCAGCCATCGCCACCGCCATGCAATCACTGGAAAAAGATCGCCAGGCCGCGCCGGTTGCGCTTAACCTTCATTCCGGCGGCGCATCCGGCGAGGTTAGCGTCACCCTCTATTTACAACGGCTGAAAGAGCATCCGGAGGCCTATGCCATCGCCTATCTGGTGGATAATACCGAGTTCAAACATCTGGAACAGCAATTCGTCCAATCCCAGAAAATGCAGGCCGTGGGGCAATTGGCCGGCGGCATTGCCCATGATTTCAACAATCTGCTGACGGCCATGATCGGCTTCTGCGACCTGCTGCTCACCCGCCATGGGCCCGGGGAACAAAGCTTTGCCGATATCATGCAGATCAAGCAGAACGCCAACCGCGCCGCCAATTTAGTGCGGCAGCTTTTAGCCTTTTCCCGCAAGCAGACCCTTCAGCCGAAAGTGCTGGACATCACCGAAGTGCTGGCGGAGCTTTCCAACCTCATCCGCCGTTTGATCGGGGAGCGCATTCAGCTGGAAGTGAAACATGGCCGCGATCTGTGGCTGGTTAAAGTTGATCATGGCCAGCTGGAGCAGGTCATCATCAATCTTTGCGTCAATGCGCGCGATGCCATGCCCGATGGCGGCAGCCTTACCATCCACACCAGCAATATTCATGTGAATGATGCCACGCCCCTGCCAACGCATCTCTCTCTCTCGCCAAATTTCAGCACCATGCCGCAGGGGGAATTTGTACAGCTGGAAGTGCGTGATACCGGCAAGGGTATGAGCCGCACCGTCATGGATAAAATCTTTGAACCTTTCTTCACCACCAAAGGGCTGGGCGAAGGCACCGGGCTGGGGCTGGCCACTGTCTGCGGCATCGTGGAACAAACCGGCGGGTTTATTTTTGTCGATAGCGCAGAAAATGAAGGAACATGCTTCACCATCCTGTTGCCGCGCCACCAGGAATCACGCAAGACGAATGAGATCAAAGATAATAACGACGACGCACCCAAAGACCTCACCGGCAGCGGCACGATCCTGCTGGTGGAAGATGAGGACGCCGTTCGGATGTTCACCTCCCGCGCGCTTTCCAACAAAGGTTACGCGGTTCTGGAGGCCGCCAGCGGAGAAGATGGCCTGAAGGTTCTGGAAGAAAGCAGCACCCAGCCGCGCGTCATTGTCACGGATGTGATGATGCCGGGAATGACAGGGCCGGAAATGGTTGAAATCATCCGCCAAACCCATCCGGAGACAAAAGTCATCTTTATTTCCGGCTATGCCGAAGATGTATTTAAGGAAAATTATGGCGATGCCCGCGATTTTTATTTCCTGCCCAAGCCTTTCACACTTGACCAATTGGCCGCCAAGGTCAAGGAGGTGACAGAAAGTTAGCCCCGGCGGCCTGTTCTATCACCGCCCGGAGGCACTCTATTTCTAAAAAACACCCTTTCCTATCCGGAGTAAATGATCGAATTATCACACCCGAAGAGTAACCTATGGTGCATAATTTAAATTAAATACAACTTTAGATTGTTATTACGATTTTTTGTTGTTAGGGTGCTCACATGACCATTAATGAAATTACCGTTGATGAATGCCTGAGCGAAGTGCCGCGCCGCCTTCGGGACTATCGGCGGGAGCGCGGGCTTTCCATGCGGGAGCTGGCGGAGCGCTGCGGCACGTCCCAGCAGCAGATTGATAGGCTTGAAAAAGGCCACCGCCGCATCACATTAGAATGGTTGTTAAAAATCAGTCTGGCGCTGGAATGTCAGCTCCAGCAGCTCATCCCTGAAATTGAAGCGGACTCACAGAATATGCTTTCTTCCCTCTCTTATTCTCATCAGCATATCAATGGTGAGTCCGCGGGGCAGAAAGAAGCAAACCTTTAGGCTCTGTTGCCCGCTTCGATCCCTTCTGAGTCCGGTCGATGCGACTCACATATTCGGATAGTTCGGCCCGCCGCCGCCTTCCGGCGTCACCCAGTTGATGTTCTGGGTTGGGTCTTTGATATCGCAGCTTTTGCAATGCACACAGTTCTGCGCGTTAATTTGCAAGCGAGGCTCTGCCCCTTCCTGCACAATTTCATAGACACCCGCCGGGCAGTAACGGCTTTCCGGGCTGTCATACACTGCCAGATTCACCGTGATGGGAATCCCTGCATCCTTCAGCGTAAGGTGGCAGGGCTGGTCTTCCTCATGGTTGGTGTTGGAAAGATAAACGGACGACAGCAAATCAAAGGTCAGCGTGCCATCCGGCGCAGGATATTCAATTTTTGTACATTTTGCCGCCGGCTTTAATGCCTCATGATCTGCCCGCTTATGGTGCAATGTCCACGGTGCTTTGCCACGAAACAGATAAGTATCCACCGCTGAATAGGCCAAGCCGGAAAGCATTCCCCAATGGAAAGACGGGCGAATGTTGCGCACGGCATAAAGCTCCGGCCACACCCAGCTTTTCTGCAGGCTTTCTTCATAGGCTTTCATGGAATCCACCTCACCCGCCAGCAGCTTCACGGCGGCATCGGCGGCCTCCATACCGGATTTCATGGCGGTGTGGATACCCTTGATCTTCGGCACATTCACAAAGCCCGCACCGCAGCCGATGATCGCCCCGCCGGGGAAACTCAGCTTCGGGATAGACTGAAACCCGCCTTCATTGAGCGCCCGCGCGCCATAGCTGATCCGCTTGCCGCCTTTGATATGCTTCGCCACTTCGGGGTGGGTCTTGTAACGCTGAAACTCCTTAAAGGTGTTTAAATGCGGGTTTTCATAGTCCAGCCCGATGACATACCCCACATAGACCTGATTATTTTCAAGGTGATAGATGAAGCCACCGCCGTAAGTGCTGCTATCCATCGGCCAGCCGATCGTATGCACCACCAGCCCTTCCTGATGCTGCTCCGCCGGCACTTCCCACAATTCCTTGATGCCAATGGCATAGGTTTGCGGGTCTTTCCCTTCGCGCAGGCCAAATTGCGCTTCCAGCTGCTTAGTCAGGCTGCCCCGGCAGCCCTCCCCGAACAATGTCACCTTGGCGCGAATCTCCATCGGCTCCTGATAGGAATCCTTGTGCGAACCATCCTTCGCCACGCCGAACGCACCCGTGCGCACGCCGCTCACCGTGCCGTCCTGTTCCTGAATCACCTCCTCCGCCGGAAAGCCGGGGAAGATCTGTACGCCCAATTCCTCCGCCTGCGCCGCCAGCCAGCGACAGAAATTCCCCAGGCTGATAATGTAATTGCCGTGATTATTCATCTGCGGTGGCAGGGGCATTTTCCAGCCCCGTTTTTTGCTGAGGAACTGAAATCTGTCATCCTTCACCGGCACATGCAGCGGCGCGCCTTTTTCCTGCCAGTCGGGAATCAGCTCATGCAGCGCTCTGGGTTCCAGCACCGCGCCGGCCAGAATATGCGCGCCCACCTCACTGCCCTTTTCCAGCACGATAACGTCCACTTCCTGCCCTTTCGCGGCAGCCTGTTGCTTGATGCGAATGGCCGCAGAAAGCCCCGCAGGGCCCGCGCCCACAATCACCACATCACATTCCATCACATTATCTGACATAAGCGGTTGCCTCTTTCCTCGGTTGTTTCTATTCCTGATAACGTTACTGCAAAGCCGAACATGGAGCAAAGGAAACACTCATGAGCCAGTCATCCTCGCGCACTTCCGCCCTCACCATTGCGCAAACTCTGCAATGGCAGGCGGATATGGGCGTGGATACAACTGTGAGCAATGAACCGCAGAAGCTGAGGCAGAGTTCAGATAGCTCCCTCCTTCCGCCTGCGCGTGAGCGTTGCGGCGCGACAAATGAGGGGGAGCAGACGAACGCTGCAAGCGTGAGTCGTGGGGGGGATACCGGGGAACAGACTGCCCCCCCACCGAGTCGCTCTGCTCCTCGACTCCCCCTCCAGGGGGGAGTTGGTGAAAGCCCGTTACCCAACACACAGCCACTCGTTAAAATCACGCCGAACAACCCGTTAGCACCCGCTCAGGCCGCGGCACAAGTGCAAAAACTGGCAGATGAGGCCACAACACTGGACGATCTGCGCACCGCCATCACCAATTTCACGTCCCTTGCCATCTGCAAAACCGCCACCAATGTCGTCTTTTCCGATGGTCAACCACATGCAAAAGTCATGATTATCGGTGAGGCACCCGGCGCGGATGAGGATATTCAGGGCAAACCCTTTGTGGGGCAAAGCGGCCAGCTGATGGATAAGGCGCTGGCCTGTATCGGCCTCACGCGGGAGGAGAACCTCTACATCTCCAACACGCTTTTCTGGCGCCCGCCGGGCAACCGCAAACCAACACCGGAAGAACTCACCATCTGCCTGCCATTCATCAACAAACATATTGCGCTGATCAAGCCGAATTATCTGTTATTCGTCGGCGGCACTTCCGCCAGCTTCCTGCTGCAGACTAAAACCGGCATCACCAAACTGCACGGCACATGGCAGGATTATACCAACCCCTATCTGGAAGCCCCCATTCCGTCATTCCCGCTCTATCACCCTTCCTTTCTGCTGCGTCAGCCGATGCTGAAGCTTGAAGAACGGTTAACTGAATCCGGCATTCTGCCGCAAAAGGAACAAGCCGCATGACCCTCCGCCCCGATCAGCATTATGTTACCACCCTGATTTCCACCGGCACGCGGGTGCTGGATATTGGCTGTGGCGAAGGTGAATTTTTGGCGCACTTAAAAGCGGAACGCAACATTCAGCCTTATGGTATTGAGCTGGACAGCCATAAAGCGGCGAAAGCCGTCAGCGCCGGGCTGTCCGTTATTCAGGGCGATGTGGATGAAGATTTATCCGCCTATCCCGCCTACGAAGCCGGCAAATCCGGGTTTGATATCGCCCTGCTTTGCAACACGCTTCAGGTCTTCAAGCGCCCGGATAAGGTGTTGAAACAGGCACTCACCATTGCCGAGCGCGTCATCGTCGTTTCCCCTAATTTTGGCCATATTTACAACCGCCTTTACCTTCTCCTCAAAGGCGAAATGCCCGTCAGCCGCTTCCTGCGCTATCAATGGTATGAAACGCCCAACATTCACTTTTCCACCATCAAAGACATGGTCAAGCTGGCGGAATCCCTCTCTTGCACCATCGAACATCGTGCTATCCTGTCCCAAAATGGCAGCGGTCGAAGCTTCAGCGGCAGCGGTGGCGGGTTTGCCAATCTTTTCGGGAAAGAATCCGTACTGGTGTTACGAAATCACCACGCACAGTGATACGGAATCATCACTTGACCAATTGCATGAAAAAACCGACTTAGCATTGGAATTTGTTATAAAAACGTTATAAGAGAGGCCTATGAATCCTTTGCTCAAATTTGCACTCCTGGCGGCCACGGCAACATCACTTGCCCTGTCTGGCAGTCTGTTCGCGCAAACCGTCTCTTTTGACCGCCCAATCATTGACGCGGCTGATCGTGGAAATACCGATATTGTCCGCGCCTTAATTCAGCAAGGTGCGAATGTTGATGCCCGCGGCAAGTTTGAATCCACCGCTTTATTACGCGCAGCTTATCATGGCCACGTGCCCGTGGGGCAGCTTTTGATTATGGCCGGGGCGGATGTAAGTGCGCCGGATATTGGTGGCGCAACCCCACTGCATATTGCCGCGCGGCGCGGGCATGAAAATTTCATCCGCTTACTTCTTGAAAATAAAGCGGATATTAACGCACGTGACGGGGAGGGGTGGACCCCACTTATGCGCGCCACTGTTAAAGATCAGCAAGTCATTGTTAAACAACTCATCGCCGCCGGAGCGGATGTTGACCTTGCCAGCTTTCTGGGCGAAACTCCCCTGATTATTGCCGCTCAGAAAGGCAATAAATCCCTCGTTAAAACACTTCTGGCCGCCGGGGCGGATGCCTCCAGGCGTAATAACGAGCAGAAAAATGCCGCCGACATTGCCCGCCAATCCGGCTATGAAGACATTCCACGCCTCATCGTGGCGGAAACATCCCTCACGCCACCTGCTGAAGCAGGCAATGCGGCCATAATTTCTGCGCCACAAACGGAAGAAGACACCCTGGCGAAAGGGGATCGCGTGGTTGCCGTTCCGGTCATTCCACCACAGGAAACCACGAAGCTGGAACAAAACCCTGTCGCAAAAAATATGCCGGCAGCGGCTAAAGCTGTCACAACCAAAAATCGTCCGATTATTCTGGAAAGCAGCACATCCATCCCGGCTCCCGGAAGTTTCGCCTCAGCAGAGATGATTCGCCGCGCCGCGCAGCAGGTGCTGGCCGCTGAAAATCAGCGCAGTGCCGCGCCATCATCTCCGGTCAAAATCACCGCAGCAGCACCGGAACAAACCATCACCGTATCGGAAGCCGCGTCGGAAGCCACATCGGCGAGTGCCGCCGCCATTGCCCCCGTAATAGCGGAAACCAAACCTGTTAACGCCGCCGCAGCGGCCACGGCTCCAGCGGCCGTCGGCAAGCAAACTATCGGGGAAGATTCATTGCCATGGCAGCAGGCGCAGCGCAGCGCTTCCACCATGCCATCCTCCACCCCGCTGGATATTCGTCAGGAAGTGGCCGCTGCCCCTCCGGCGCAGCCTGCGGAAATAATCCTGCCGAAAAACGTCATCACGGCCACTTCCCCGGCTGAACCTGCAGCGCCAAAACAACCTGAAAAGGCCAAAGAAACCGTGCCGGAGCGTGCCATACCTCTCACGGAATCATCCCCCCTCACGGCAGAGCGTATCCGCCAAATGGCCGAAAAAGTTCGCATGGCGGCACAGAAAAAAACACAAAACCCGCCCGTGGCTGTTCAGCACACGCCGGTGCAGATGGCCGCCTCCAACGCCGTTGAAGAAACAGCGCCGGTGGAACATCAAATGCCCGCCACAAACCTACCATCAAAAGCCATCCGCCAAAGCAGTATTCCCGCTTCCATGCGGCGCGGCATAAGCCAGCCTTTTGCCCGTGTTGTTTCACCGGAGCAGGCGGAAGAAACCATCGCCGCCGCCAATGGCAGGCAGGCCGAATCAGCGGATCTTCCCTGGCAGAATAATAGTGCAGAGGAAGCGGAAACGCCCCAGCCTCTGGCACCAGCATCACCTGCCGAAGCGCCAAAATCTCAGCCCACCACGCAACTTGCACATCATCGCGCGGAAGATCCTCTACCGGCACGCCCAACGCGCAAGCAAATTTACGCGGCACTTTCCCGTTATTTGGGAAGGCCCGTTACCATCGCGGGCGAATCTTTTACCGGAGAAACATCCTCCGATACTCCGCTAGAATCAGCCACTTCGCCGAACAAATTGCCGCAAAAGGATGCAACAATTCAAACTGCAAAATCTGTTGTCACACCACTTCCTGCCAAGCCTCTGCGTCCGGAAATCAAATCACAGCGTGCCGCCGAACAAGCCATCACGGAATTGCAAACGCCGCTGGCAACAACCCCGGCACGCCCGATGGAACAAGCGTTGCAAGCCGCTACCGCCACGCCATCTTCGCTGCCAAAGAAACGTTCCGGCACAATCACACTGGATTCCACTCCGGTGGCACAACCTCCCATCACCAGCATTGGCCGCGTGGCAGGAGTGCGACCTCAAACAGTCACTCCAATGCCTTCAAAAGCACCTGAAAATGCGGAGAGTGACGAAGCCGATAGAATGGAAAATGCGGGAGTAACACCACCTGCCCTTCCGGCCGATGCCTTCGACCTCACATTAAGTGATGCCATTCAGGAAGCGGCGAAAGAACAAAAACAAGCCGCCATTGCCGCAGAAAAGGCGCAGAAACAGCTTGAAATCAAAGAGGCGGCGGAAAAAGCCAAGGCCAAACAACTGGCACAAAAAGCGGCCAAAGAAGCTGAAGAGGCTCTAAAAATTGCACAACAAAAAGAACAGGAAGCCGCCAAAGCACTGGAAAAACAACTCGCGGAGAAAAAATCTGCGCCGGAAGCAAAGCCACTGATCCCAATGGATGAAATCAAGGCCGCCGCACCGCTGAAAACGGACGATGCCGCCAGCACAACACAGGCTAAACTAGCCGAAATTCCTACTATTCCCACCATTCCTTCCGTTCCCGCAGCAACAACAACGAAGAAAATCCCCGAAGGAACATTGGTCGTCAAACAGCCGGATACGCTTGAAGAGGCGCGCGTGCAGATTGCCGAAGCCATCCGCGTGCCGCTGCTGGCCGTTACACCGGATCGCACCACTTATGGCTATGTCAAACAGGGCGAAGGCTTTGTGGAAGCGGCAAGCTCTGACAATCTTTCCATCGAAATTGGCCCCTTTGATTCTTCCGCAGCAGCCAAAGCACATCATGCCTATCTGGAAAATCAACTGGTTCGCAGCAAAAGCCTCAAGCATCGCATTCTTGAGCCAAGCGGGCTGCGCGAAGGCTTTGTTTTGCAGCTTCGTAATTTTAAAGATCGGGACGATGCCGCCAGCTTCTGCAAAGATGTCCGCCAGTTTGGCGTGGATTGTGAAATCGTCTCCGGCAAAGAATCCTGATCATGAAAGCAATCATCTGTTCTTTTGACCTTACTGCGTGAACTGGGTATAAATCACCTATGGCATCCATCAGCACCCTTCTTCACACTGCTTTATTCGGCACTTTGGTCGGCAGGGATCAGTTTGGAAATCGCTATTATCGAAGCAAGAAGAAATCTTATGGTCAGGGTGTGGGTAAACCAAACACCGAGCGTCGATGGGTTATTTATCGCGGCGTGGCCGAGCCTTCCAAAGTGCCCCCCGCATGGCATGGCTGGCTGCACCATATCACCGATGATGTGCCGCCTGAAACAGCTCGTACAAGCGATACAAAATACGCATGGGAGAAGGAACATCTGCCCAATCTCACCGGCACATCCTTTGCTTACCGTCCTCCCGGGCATGTCACACAAGGCGCAAAACGCAGTAAGGCCACCGGCGATTATGAAGCCTGGAAACCTTAGACATTGTTAGACACTGTTATTAAATTATAAAAGGCCTGAATTATGAAAAAACACGTTCTTGAAACCATCATCGGTGCAGTTGTCATCGCTTTTGCTGCCACCTTCCTGTTCACTGCCTATAGCGGCGGCGCACCGAAAGCCGTGGATGGCTACCAACTCTCCGCCACGTTTGAGCGTGTAGATGGTTTAAATGAGGGCAGCGATGTGCGTGTCAGCGGCCTGCGCGTTGGGCGCGTTGCATCCATCACGCTTGATCCGCAAAGCTACAACGCCAAAGTGCTGATGGATATGGATCAGGCCATTCGGCTTCCGGCAGACTCCTCCGCAGAAATTATTTCCGATGGTCTGCTCGGCTCTAAATATCTGGCTCTTGTGCCCGGTGGCGCAGAAGAAATGTATCAGGATGGCGATGCCATTCAATTCACCCAATCCGCCATCAGCATTGAATCCCTCATCGGTAAATTTGTTTTCGGCAGTGCCGATGAAAAACCGAATGCTGAAGATAGCGGCAAGGATGAAGACAATATCTTCTAGGTTGCACCTTCATGAGACGTTTAATGGCCTGCAAACCACCACCCAGCCATACAAGCAATGAGATATAAAAGCCTGCCACTCCTGTGCACTTTCTGCGGCATTTTTCTGTGCCTTCAACCGGCACAGGCACAGGATGAGCTGCTGCCCTTCACCCGTGATGATATTCTGGATGAAGCACCGGAAAGCCCCGGCGTCACCTACCCCGCCGAAGAACAGATCACGGAAGATTTTCAGTCTTCCGAGGCACATTCCAAAGCACGCGTTACGGTGATTGATCGCCGCTATCAGACGGCGGAAACCATCACATTGCAACAATCCGTTCCCATCGAACTTGATAATGAAACCCGCCTGCAACTGGCCAATTGCCTCACCCAGCAGCGCGATGATGGCCGCCTGCCAAACCATGCCGCACTGATTATGAGCGATGCCCATCCCGGCACTTTCTTCTGGCTGATTGCCCATCACCCCGCCCTCTCACCCTTCGCCCATCCGCGCTTCACCTTGCTGCTTGAAAATTGCGAGGCGGAACCTGCCGTGAAGGAGGCAGAAGCAAATCCGGCAGCGGAAAATGAACCGGGTAAGGCGGAAGACCCTGCCTCTGAAACCACGGAAGAGGATATAACCGAATGACGGCGCATCACTGTTTCCTGCGTGTTTATTATGAAGATACCGATGCTGGCGGCGTGGTGTATTATGCTAATTATCTGAAATTTGCCGAACGCGCCCGCACCGAACTGCTCCGCAGCCACAACATCAACCAAACGGAGCTGGCACAGCAAAGGCGGCTGCTATTCGTAGTGAAAACCTGCCATATGGAACTCAAGCGCCCGGCGCGGCTGGATGATATGATCAAAATCACCACGCAAGCGACATCCGTTAAGGCCGCTTCCATCATTTTACAGCAAAATCTCACGCGGGATGGGGAAGTTCTGGCGGAAATCACCGTCACCATTGCCTGCATTTCCGATCTGTTCAAACCCACCCGCCTGCCGGAGGATCTGCGCCAGCTTTTTGCCGATCATTGCTGAAATTTCAGCGCGTTTGACAAATTCACCCAACAGGAGCAACATGGCGCTTATGCTAAAATTCGCTTCTTTTATGCTGGTCTCTCTGGCTTCCTTTCCGGCACTGGCTTTTTCACTGGCCACTTTGCAGGATCCCGCCTTCCTGCGCTATACCCTCCTCACACTGCCCGTTTCCGCGGCATTGCTGATGGGCTTTGCCGAGGCGGTGATTATAAAATCATGGTTCCGGTTAGCCCCCGCCTCACTGCCGGTTTTCATCGCACGCTACATTGCAGGAAGATTGCTGCATCTTTATCTCGGCATTTTCTTTTTGTGGGTTGTTGGCATGTTTGTCGGCAAAATCGTTCACGAGGTTGATCACCCGTTTATCTACTGGTTCACCTTGATTTATTGCTGGTTTCTCTTTGCTTATATCGCCTGGTATGGCACGCAGAAATGGCTGCTTATCAGCCAGCCGAGCCTTGCTGATCTTGCCAATGTGAAGCTAAAAATAGCAGCACTGATCGGCATCAATTATGCCCTGCTGACTGCCTTCATCTATGCCGATCTTTTTCGCTGAAGCCATGAGCTGACAGCGCCTAGGCCTTGTCGCTATTTCCCACTTTCAGCAAACCATCCATCAGGGATGCGGGATACTCCTCCGCCCGGAAGCGCGTCATTACATGCTGAATTTCAACATCACTGACACCAATCATCCGCAGAATCTGCCCACCCAGCAACAGGCTGGATTCAAATGCCTCCGCCATGGCAATCTTCGCACCGGCATCGCGCAATTGTTTGGCATGCACCCGGTCAAAGGCACGTGCCACAATCGGCAGCGCCGGAAAATGTTTGCTCACACATTCCACCATCGCCACGGAATGTTCCCGGTCGGCAATCGTCACCACCACCATCTTGGCGCGCGCAATGCCAAGTGATTGCAGAATATCAATCCGTTCCGCATCACCGTAATAAACCGAATAGCCCTCATTGCGCCCCTGCCTTACATGACGTGGGTTATGATCAATCGCCACATAATTATGGATATCCTCCGCCGCCAGCAGCGTGCAGACCGTTTGCCCAACGCGCCCGAACCCGGCCACGATAATATGATTATTCAGATCCACCGTTTCCTGCTCCAGCTCCTCATTTTCCAAGCGGCTTGGACGCTTTTTACGATCCAGCCGGTTTGAAATCCTGCTGCCAAGCGAGGCCAGAAGCGGCGTCACCGCCATGGAAACGGAGACAATCACCAGAATCATCTGCGCTAAAAATCCATCCATCAGCCCACCCTGATAGGCAAGCGCAAACAGAATAAAGGCAAACTCACTGCCCTGCGCCAGCAGCAGCCCCGCCTCAATCGAAGGCCCGCGGCGAAAGCCAAAAAGCCGCGCCAGCATGATGATCACAATCGCCTTATAAGCAATCAGCAGGAACGTCAGCCCGAAGATAATCAGCGCCTCATTGACCAGCAGGCTGAAATCAATCGACATCCCCACCGTCATAAAAAACAGCCCCATCAGCAGCCCTTTAAAAGGCCTGATATCCGTCTCCACCTGCGGGCGAAATTCCGTTTCCGCCACCAGCAAGCCCGCCACAAACGCTCCCAGCGCCAGCGAAAGTTTTGCCTCCGCCGTTAAAAAAGCCATGCCCAGCACCACCAGCAGGGTGGTTGCGGTGAATAATTCCTGGCTGCCAAGGCTGCCGACCAAATTAAACGCCGGACGCAGCAGGCGCATCCCCACCACAAAAATTGCCCCAATCGCCAAAGCCGCCACCAGCAAGGAATCCAGCAGCAGAATGCCCAATGTGGGCGGCTGTAATTTTAGTGCAGGAATCAGCCAGTCCAGCAGCATCAGATTGGCCTGCGCCTCATCCCCGGCCAGCAGCGGCACCAGAATAATCAACGGCACCACCGCCAGATCCTGCAGAATCAGCGTTGCCAGCGAAAGCCGCCCCACCTGCGTGGATTGGTCATTCTTTTCCGCCAGTATTTGCAGCACAATCCCGGTGGAAGAAAGCGCCAGACTGGCACCAATCACCAATGAGAGTGTCGGACTTATTCCCAGCAGATAGACAAACCAGCCCACCCCGGCGCCGGTTATTACCACCTGCAGCGTGCCAAAGCCAAACACATGTTTACGCATGGCCTTTAAGCGTTCAAAAGTCAGCTCCAGCCCAATGACAAACAGCAGAAAAACCACCCCGAACTCAGCAATGGTACGGGTGCTGTCAAGATCGGTGATAATCCCAAGCCCGAAGGGGCCAATCATGCCGCCGGCCACCAGATAGCCCAGCACCGGGCTTAAATTCAGCCGGCGAAACACCGTCACAATCACCACCGCAGCGGCAAGCAGCGTCACAATTTCATTCAAATTTCCGTGATCCATGCTTTCTCCTTGGCTTGTGCACGCTGTTTGAGTATGCTCACCATCACCATAGATGCGGCAAACAACCATCACAATAGGAGGCCTCGCATGAGCATTGGCATTTGGCAAATTGTACTGATTCTTGTGCTGGTTCTGATACTATTTGGCGCCGGCAAGCTGCCAAAAGTTATGGGCGATATGGGTAAGGGCGTGCGTAATCTTAAAGCCGGCCTGAAAGGGGAGGATGAAACCACAGCTTCTCCTAAGCTCAATGATCCAAACACCGTGGATGGTGAAGTGGCAAAGAAGCCCGCCAAAACATCCAAGAAAAGCTAACATATCATCCCCTCCGATGTTCGATCTCTCCTTTCTGGAATGCGCGGTTCTGCTGCTGGTGGCGCTGTTGATCATTAAGCCAGAAGATGTGCCCGGCATGTTGCAATCCGCCCTGCGCGGGTGGCGCTCAATCCGCAATGGCTATGCTCATTTTATGCAGAATCTTAAAACGGAAATGGACGATCTCAGCCGCGAATCCGGCATGGATGATCTCAAAAAAAACATGCATGAAGTGACTGACCTTGAAGGAGAAATTCAACAGGCCTATGATCTGGAAACCACTCCACTGGAAGATGCCAGCCGCCGGCAGCGCCCAAAGACCGTTAAAAATAACAAAAACCCGGATTAAATATCACAAACCATGGCAGCTCTGCATGCAAATGGCGGGCTTTTAACGCGCCAAAATCGAACCCCACATCACTTGATGCTATACTCTGACCATGTCATCAGGCGTCCTCACCCGTGAAGAATTAAACAAAATCCGCAGCCGGCGTTTCACCGCCAATCTGATCATGATCACGCTGGTGCTGACCGCCATTGGCGTTGGCATGGAAATTCTGGCCATGCCTTTTGTGTTTTATCTTGGCTGCGTGGGTATGTTGCCCGCCATCGTTGCCAATTTAATTGATACCCGTAAAGGGCGTTATGCCTCCAAATGCGTCACCGCCTTTAACATGGCCGGCGTCACGCCAAATCTGGCTGGCACGCTCGCTTCCGGCTCCCCTAACCACACTGCCGCCACCCTGTTTGAAAACCCTGAAAGCTGGGTGCTGATGTATGGCTTTGCCGGGTTTGGCTGGGGCATTGTTTATCTCATTCCTCGTATGGCACAGCTTTATTTTGAAATCAGCTCCGCCTACCACATTGAAAAACTGGCGGAGCTGCAAAAAGCATTGGTGGATGAATGGAGCGAAGAGGTTAAAGCCAAGCTGGGGCTGATTAAGCTACGCCCCAGAAATGCCATTCCCAAAGCTGCCAGCGAAGAGAAGGTTGAGAAAAAGGGTAAAAAATAATGGCTTCCCCTCCGAAACCAAAATCGGCGGAACTGCCGCGCCTGCTGATTCTTATCCTTACCTATAACGCCCAGCAGCATATCCAGTCTGTCCTGTCACGTATTCCGGAAGCGGTCTTGAAGGAGAAAGAGCGCTACCAGGCCGATATCGTGGTACTG
The DNA here is from genome assembly GCA_030429725.1 of Alphaproteobacteria bacterium. Classification (GTDB taxonomy): domain Bacteria; phylum Pseudomonadota; class Alphaproteobacteria; order Rickettsiales; family UBA8987; genus JAUIEX01. The sequence goes on along the minus strand of JAUIEX010000025.1, from coordinate 4,914 downwards.
GATGATGCTTCCCATGATGACACCACCGGCAAAGTCACCGCCTTTATGGAACATCACGGCCGGCCGGTTTACCTGCTTAAAAACCTGCAAAATCAGGGCTATGGCGGCAATCAGAAAATCGGCTATCACTACGCAATTGAGGAAGGGTATGACGCCGTTCTCATGCTGCATGGCGATGGCCAATATGCCCCGGAAGAGATGGAACGTCTGTTCCTTCCGCTCATTGAAAATAAAGCCGATGCCGTTTTCGGCAGCCGCATGCTGTGCAAAGAAGATGCGCTCAAAGGCGGCATGCCGCGCTATAAATATTGGGGCAACCGTATTCTGACCCATCTGCAAAACTGGCTCATGCGGGCGGAATTATCCGAATTCCATTCCGGCTATCGTGCCTATCGCACGGATGCGCTAAGACACCTTCCTTTCATCTATAATTCCAATGATTTTGATTTTGATACCGACATCATCATCCAGCTGCTGGATCAGGATCAACGCATCATTGAAGTCCCCATCCCCACCCATTACGGCGAAGAAACCTGCCATGTGAACGGCGTGAAATATGCGCTGCAGATTCTGCGCTCCACCATGCTTTCCCGCATCCAGCGTTATGGCATCTATTACTCCCCAAAATTTGATTATGAGCCTGGCATCATCCGTTACACGCCCAAGCTCACTTTTCCCAGCAGCCATTTTTTTGCCATGAAGCATATTCCAGATGGCAGCATTGTGCTGGATATTGGCTGCCACTGCCCAAAGTTGGCGGAATTTCTGCGCGATGAAAAAAGCTGCACCGTGCATGGTCTGGCGGATTTCACGCATCCGGATGCCGCCGCACTCAATAACAGCTATTCCCGTCTGGAAATTGTGAATATGGACAGTACCGATCTGCCCACCCATCACTTTCTCAAACAGGATTACGATGTCATTCTCCTGCTGGACATTCTGGAAAAACGTGAACATCCGGAGCAATGGATGAAGCATCTGCGCCATGCCGTCAGCAACTATCCTTCCTTTATCCTCACCGTGGGAAATATCGCCTTCCTGCCCGTGCGGCTTTCCTTCCTGCTGGGCGCATTTAATTATGGCAAGCGCGGCATTCTGGGCTTCGGCCATAAACGCCTTTTCACCTTTTATACATTGCGTCGTCTGCTCAAGGCCGAAAAATACGACATCATCACCGAAGCGGGCATTCCCGTGCCATGGCCGCTTGTTTTCCGGCAGCAATTTTTGTCCTCTTTGCTACTGAAAATTCAACAGTTCTTCATTCGCCTGCGGCGCACCCTTTTCGCCTTCCAGATTGGCATGGTCATCACCCGTGCGCCCACCCTTGCCGAACGGCTTGAGGAAGCAAAAAAATCATGAGCCTTCTTAAAAAGCTCCACCACCATCTGCTCTATCAACCTTTCGGCGGCCAGCAGAATAATAACCTCATTCGCGATATGCTGCCAATGCTGCCAATGGAAGAAACCCTCACCATCCTGGATATTGGCAGCGGCACAGGGGCGGTGGCGCATCAACTTCAGCAGCAAAAACCGCATTGGAACATCAGCGGCATTGATGTGCTGGTGCGCGAAGAATGCGCCATTCCCTGCCGGCCTTATGACGGCACAACCATCCCGCTGGAAGATAATACTGTGGATGTTGCCATGCTTATTAATGTGCTGCATCACTGTGATGATCCGGCCAATGTGCTGCGCGAGGCCGCCCGCGTGGCGCGGCTGGGTGTGATCGTTAAAGACCATTACGCCAATAATAGCTTTGATTTCTGGAATCTCAAGCTGATGGAATGGATCGGCAATGGCCTGACAGGCATCAACCAACCCTACCATTTTCTGGCAAAAAAGGAATGGGACACGCTTTTCGCCCAGCTGCGCCTCATCCCCATTGACCGCAAAGAACGCATGCGCATCTATAACCGGTTTCTGGACATTTTCTTTGGCAGAAACCTGCATTTTCTGGCATGGCTGAAGCAGGAAAGATCATGACACTGTTATTAAATTAGGAGATATTTTGCCATGCGTCTGATTTTGTTGAAGAACAAAGAAAATTTCTCTGGAAAGAGTGGTTCTCTTTTCAAGAAATTTTGTGCCGTTATTCGGCAAAATCAGCCCTGGCTTGTCGCGCCAAAGGTGCGCCTACCAATGAAGCCACCTTGCGAAGGCAACGATTTACGCCAGCAACAAAATGCCTCTTAATTTAATAACAGTGTCATGAGCTTCTATAACCCACCTCCGCACATCACCCCGCCGGATCGCTGGCGCTTTGTGTTGCCCTGGTTGCTGGCTTACATTGCACTGCTCACACTCTTCCTGCTCAACCATCAACCCTGGGAGGATGAGGCCGATAGCTGGCTGGTGGCCGCTGATTTACCGTGGGAAGATTTCTTCACCCACACGGCCAATGTTGGCATGCCCGGCCTGTGGTGGCTGCTGCTGATGCCGCTGGCCAAAACCGGCATGCCTTACATCTCCATGCACATCCTGCACGGGCTTATCGCCACTCTTAATGCCTTCCTCATTCTGCGTTATGCGCCCTTTCCGCGCCTCATCCGCATCCTGCTGATTTTTTCCGCCTATTTTGCCTATGAATATGCGGTTATCGCCCGGCATTATGCCTTCTCATTCACAATCATCATTCTGCTGATGATGCTTCATCACCGGCGCATGCAGCGCCCCATCCTATATGGCTTTCTGCTGGGGATGCTCTTTCAAACCAATGTCATGATTATCGGCGTTGGCCTTGGGCTTTATGCCGCCTTTCTGTGGGAAGGCTACGTACAGCATGGCAAAAAAATCCGCGCCACGCTGCAAGATAAGCCCTTCATCACCGGCGCCATGCTCACCATGGCACTTGGCCTGTTGGCGCTCTATCAGCTCTGGCCGGGAGAAACCACCGCCATTGGCTTCGGCCAAAGCAAAACCTCCCTTCATGATCTTCTTGCCATGCTTTACGGCCTTTCCGGAGATAGCCTCTTTCTTGTCGATACACTTCTTGAGCCGGGCAATCTCCAACAAAATATTATCTCCTCCATTGCATTATGGCTCACTCCACTCTCTTTCTATCTGATTTTTCTGTCCTTCTCATTCCTCTTTAAAAACCAGCGCTCTTTATGCTTCGTTGCACTGGCTAATTTCTTCTGGGTGATTGCCGTTTTTCTGCTGATTTACAGCGGCGGAACGCGGCATGTCGCTTTTTTAACGCTTCTGCTACTCTTCCTGCTCTGGCCTGCTTTCAGCCTGCCTCATCAAAGCAAGGCCGCTCTTAACCAGCGCAAGCTTTTGCTGCGCACGCTCACATTCTTCGTCCTCTCGCATGCGCTCATCACCGCCGCCTGGGCTTATGCCACCTTTGTTAAAAACCTGTCACTTGAAGGAACACATCATTCCCTGCAGGTCATTAACCGGCAAAAGCCGCTCTCACATAACAACCTGATCACCGTCGATGGCGGCTGTTTTACGGATGTGCTGCCTTATCTGCGTGAACAATATCCCAATCAGAATGTCAGCCGGTATAATCTCTACTTAGATGAAATGCAGAGCTATTCCTCCTTTGATAAAGATTACTGGAACAGACCTAAGCCAGATACCGTATCTCTCCTATGGTACGCACTGAATTATCTCCCCGAAAAACAATTGCAGGAGAGCATTTTCTGCGTGCGCTTTATGCATGAATCTCCGATATTTGCGCAATCTGGGTTTAAAATACTCCTTTCAATTAATGGCTTACGCAGCGGCTCACTTCTCTTCCGCTATGTCGGCAAAAATCCTGATGCACCAACTCTCACCACAAACGGACCGGAGGAAGCCATATGGCTGAAGCCCTGAACCACTCTCCCGCCATGGCGGAACCAAGCCCGCTGGCGGCGGTTGATCACACCCCGCAGGAGCAGATCCATGCCTGCCCCAACCCGAAGGGAAAAAAGGTGGATCGCCTGCTGACCCATGACATGTACTACACTGAATGGCCGGCGCAGGGTTCGGAAAGGGGCGTCATTATCTGCGTGCATGGCATGACGCGCAACGGGCGGGATTTTGACATGCTGGCCTGCCGGCTGGCGCATCAGGGTTTTCGCGTCATCTGCCCGGATGTGGTCGGGCGCGGCAAAAGCCCGTCTCTGCCCTTTTCCGCCTGGTATAATTACGCCACTTATGTTGCGGATATCACCAGCCTGCTGACCCATTTGAACATCACACGCTGCCACTGGGTTGGCACCTCCATGGGCGGCCTTATCGGCATGATGATGGAAGCCACCATGCCCCATGTGATTGATAAAATGGTGCTGAATGATATCGGCTTTTTTATTCCCAAGGAAGCGCTGGCGCATATCGCCGCCTATATCAGCCAGCCCACGGAGTTTGCCACCAAAGACGCGGCGGAAGAGGCCATTCGCCACCGTATGGCGGATTTCGGCATTACCGATGAAAGCCATTGGCAGCATGTTTTCCGCTTCTCCGTCCAACCGGCTTCATCAGGCTTCCGTCTGGCCTATGACCCCAAAATTGCCGATGCATTTAAGAACTGGCGCGGCAAAATTCGTAAAATGCCGGATCTGGATTTCCGGGATCTGTTTCAAGGCCTAAGTGCTAATATCCTGCTGCTGCGCGGCGCGAAATCCGGCCTGCTGCTGGAGGAAACCGCCCGGCAGATGCTGGCAACGCCGCAGGTAAAAAACCTCATCACGTTTGAGAATGTTGGCCATGCGCCGATGCTGATGAATGAGACGCAGATCACCCCGGCGCTGGATTTTCTAACCGGCTGAACCCAAGCCGCCTTACATATGTTTCAGCCCGGCCTTCAGATAGGCATAGCCTGTCACCATCGTTAAAATCGCCGCCAGCCACAAACAGCCATTGCCCAGAATAAACGTCCAGCGCTCCCCCGTGCCTTCCACCCCCAGAATCAGCAGAAAAATCGCCA
>JAUIEX010000068.1 GCA_030429725.1 Alphaproteobacteria bacterium | reverse complement strand
GCTGCTGCAGAACCGAAGCGGCGCGGTGTTTATCAGCACCTTTGCCTCAAATGTGGCGCGGGTGGATACGATTGCGCGGGTGGCGAAACGGCTGGGGCGCAAAGTGCTGCTGGCGGGCTGGTCATTGAAACGGATTACGCAGGCGGCGCGGGATTCCGGTTATTTGCAGGATGCCGACCCTTTCCTGCATGAAAAGCAGTTTAAAAATCAGAAGCGTGAAGAATTGCTGGTGCTGTGTACGGGATGTCAGGGAGAGGAAATGGCGGCGATGAGCCGGATTATTTTTGATTCGCACCCGGATATTCGCCTGAAGCCCAAAGATGCAGTGATGTTTTCTTCTAAAATTATTCCAGGCAATGATAAGAAAATTTTTAGGATGCTGAACCATCTCTCTCGCCGCGATATTGCAACCTTTACAGAGAAAGATCACCATATCCATGTTTCCGGTCACCCGTCTCGTCCTGAAGTGCAGAAAATGTATGAGTGGGTAAAGCCGGAAATTGCCGTCCCGGTGCATGGTGAGGCGGTGCATCTGAAAGAGCATGCGGCTTTTGCGCAGTCACTGGGAATTAAACAGCAATTTATTTTAGAGAATGGTGACGTGTTGCGGCTTGCGCCGAATCCAAAAAAGATTGGGCGTGTTAAGAGCGGCTATTGGGCGATGGATGGCTATGAATTGCTGCCGGATGATAGTGACGTGATGAAGAAGCGTCAGCGCTTACAGAATGAAGGAATTATTTTTATTTCCTTCCTGCTGAAAGGCAATAAAGGTTTGAGCGGCAATATTACTTTTGATGCGCCGGGCGTGGTTGGGCATGAAGATCAGGCGGAGCTTTATGACTTTCTCAAGGAAGAAATTCAGAGTTATATTTCGGATATGCCGGCGGTGAAAGTGACGGAAAAGAACGTGCGGCGTTTTATTCACAAGCTTGTTCGGGACGAAACCGGCAAGAACCCAATGGTGGAAATTGCCATTCACCGTGCCTGACGGCTGGTGGCAAAACCCATTCTAAATCCTAACGGAGCCTAAAAATCCACGCATTTTCCGGCCACTTCCCAGTCATTATAGCGGGTGGGTTCAGGGCCTTTGCGGCCGTTAATTTCCTCAATTTCGGGTAATGCTTCGTGTGAAGTTTTGGCGCTGTCAGCGGTTGCTTTTATTGTGCTTGCCTGCTCCGGCTTTGGTTTTTTGGGTGTTGAATTTTTTATCATGAGCCAAGCGTCACCACATTATCCGGAGCTTCAACACGCAGCTGTTTGATATTTTCAGCATAGTTGCCGCCGTTAAAAACTGCTGACCCGGCAACGAGAATATTTGCCCCGGCTTCCACCACAAATTCGGCCGTATCCTTATTGATGCCGCCATCGACCTGTAGTTCAATATCATAGCCAGAATCTTCAATCATATAGCGCAGCTCGCGGATTTTTTCGACCGATTTTCCGATAAATTTCTGCCCGCCAAAGCCCGGATTAACAGACATCACCAGAATCAGATCCACCTTATCCAATACGTAATACAGCACTTCCGGCGGGGTGGAGGGCACAAGTGAGACACCTGCTTTTTTGCCCAAATCCTTAATCTGCTGAAGTGCGCGATCCAGATGCGTGCAGGCCTCCGCGTGAATGGTAATGATATCCGCACCGGCCTTGGCATATTGCTCGACGGAAAGCTCTGGCTTTTCGATCATTAAATGAACATCGAAAGGTTTCTTGGTGTGTTTACGCAGCGACCTGATAACCGGAGGGCCGAAGGTGAGGTTTGGCACGAAATGGCCATCCATCACGTCAATATGGATATAATCCGCGCCGGCTTCATCAATGGCTTTAATCTCCGCGCCTAAAGTAGCAAAATCGGCAGAGAGAATTGAGGGTGCAATTTTAATCATGTTTCATAACTAATGGAGTTTGTTGCAAATTTCCAGTGGAAGCATATAAGAAGGGAAGATTTTTTAAGGAGAGGACTATGAGCCGTATGCCGATTGACCTGGATGCTGCACTGGCGTCCAATGCGTGGCCGTTTCAGGAAGCGGAAAAGCTGTTGAAGCGTTTGAATGGCCAACGTCCTGCAAAGGGTTATGTGCTTTTTGAGACGGGTTATGGCCCTTCCGGTTTGCCGCATATCGGTACGTTTGGTGAAGTGTTTCGCACCACGATGGTGCGGCAGGCTTTTGAGCGGCTGAGTGATATTCCAACCCGGCTGATTGCCTTTTCTGATGATATGGACGGATTGCGGAAAGTGCCGGATAATGTGCCCAACCGTGAGATGGTGGCGGAGCATCTGCACAAGCCATTAACCGAAATTCCTGACCCTTTTGGAACGGCAATCAGCTTTGGCGACCATATGAACGGGCGGCTGATTGAGTTTTTACGAGAATTTAATTTTGACTTTGAATTTAAAAGTTCAACCAAAGCATATTGCGCCGGAGAATTTGATAAGGCGCTATTGGCAGCGCTGCGTGGCTATGATGAAATTATGGCGATTATGTTGCCAACATTAGGAGAGGAGCGGCAGAAAACCTATAGCCCCTTCATGCCGATCTGCCCGGAGTCACGGCATGTTCTGCAGGTTCCAACGCTTCATACAGACCCGGAGAATGGCACCATTACCTACCTGCATCCCAATGGTCAGGAAGTGGAAACCAAGGTAACGGGCGGTGCGTGTAAATTGCAGTGGAAACCGGACTGGGGCATGCGCTGGGCGGCGTTTGAAGTGGATTATGAAATGCACGGCAAGGATTTAACGCCATCGGCGGTGGTGAGCGCGAAGATTGCGCGTGTTATTTCTAAGCATATGGATAGGAAAACTCAGCCACCATTAAATTATGTCTATGAAATGTTTCTGGATGAGGAAGGTGGAAAAATTTCAAAATCCAGAGGCAACGGGCTAAGTTTGGAGGAGTGGCTGAAATATGGTACGCCGGAAAGTCTGGCGCTGTTCATGTTTAATAACCCACGCAAGGCCAAGCGTCTGCATTTTGATGTGATTCCAAAACATGTGGATGAGTATCTGCAGCATCTTGCATCAAGGGATCCGGATGAGCATGTAAAGCTTTTGAAAAATCCGGTCTGGCATATTCATAACGGGGATTTGCCGGAACATAGCGTGCCCCTTTCATTCAGTCTGTTGTTGAATCTGGCGGCGGCCTGTAACCCGGAGGATGCCTCCGTGTTGTGGGGGTTTATAACGCGCTATGCGCCGGATGCAACGCCGGAGAAAAACAAGATGCTTAATGAGTTAGTGCGCTACGCGCTGGCCTATTATGAGGATTTCATTAAGCCCAATAAAGACTATGCCACGCCGGACGATCAGGCGCGTGCGGCATTGGCGGAGCTGGCGGAAAGCCTTGGCGGCATGGCAGATGACCTGGAGGCGGATGAATATCAAACTGCCGTGTTCACCGTGGGTAAAAATCACGGCTATGAAAATCTGCGTGAGTGGTTTCAGGTGATTTATCAGGTGCTGCTTGGGCAATCGCAGGGCCCCCGCATGGGGAGCTTCATCGCGCTTTATGGCAGAAAGGAAACGATTGCACTGATTCATGCCAGGCTTTCATCCAGATAAGCGGAAGGATGCTTCCTTTTCGTTCTTTTATAAAACAGTGCTTGATATTAGCCTTAAGGGTGACTAGATAGATGCCTGCGGTTTGGTTGCCTGTTTGATGGTGCTGAACTTCTTGCGGGGTAGAGCAGCCCCCCGTGTTCCGAAGTGCGCAGCACGTGGAACGATCAAAAGCTACCGGGCTTATGGCCTGGTGTTTGTTACTGTCGCGGGGTAGAGCAGCCCGGTAGCTCGTCAGGCTCATAACCTGAAGGTCGTAGGTTCAAATCCTACCCCCGCAACCAACTTTCTCTTTGATTTATAGCGATTTTCTCGCGGCACCAAAATGCCGTTTCTTGCGCCCAAAAATCCGGTGCCGCAC
>JAUIEX010000024.1 GCA_030429725.1 Alphaproteobacteria bacterium | reverse complement strand
TCGGTAAAATCAAAGAATCATTACTGGTCAACCCCCTATTTATGGTCCAGTTTTAGGTTAGTAGTTTGGGGTTAGTTTGCGCCATTTGTTGTATGTCAGGGGCTTTGTATTCAGGCTCATGGAACGTATCGGGATGGAGCTTTGTGCAAAAGCTTGCCAAGGGCGCTGGCGGTTTATATGCCAGTGATGAATGTGGCCTGATATGGTTATAATGATGGCGCCAATCTTCGATGATGGTTTGCGCCTCTTTGAGCGTGTAAAAACATTCGCCGTTTAATAGTTCATCACGCAAGCGGCCATTAAAACTCTCATTATAGCCATTCTCCCAGGGGGAGCCCGGCGCAATATAGGCGGTATTGACCCTCAGTTGATGCAGCCAGTTTTTCAAGATAGTGGCGGTAAATTCACTGCCATTATCACTGCGGATATAATCTGGCAGGCCATGCTCCATAAAAAGCCGGCTGAGCACATTCAGCACATCATCCGATGATAAACGGTCCGCCACCTCAATGGCGAGGCAGGTGCGGGTGAACTCATCAATCACCGTCAGCATGCGTATCTTCTTGCCGTTGCTCAGACGATCCGCCACGAAGTCATAGCTCCACACGTGATTCTGCCAGCACGGACGCAGGCGCATGCACGAACCATCATTCAAATAAAGACGTTTGCGCTTCTTCTGCTTCTGAGGAACACGCAACCCTTCCTCACGCCAGATACGCTCCACACGCTTATGATTCACCTGCCAGCCCTCAACCCGCAGCAATGCCGCAACCCTGCGATAGCCATAGCGGCCATAGCATAAGGCAAGGCGAGTAATGTCTGCACGAAGTTGTGATTCATCATCCGCTCTACGTTTCTTATAGCGCTGAACAGAACGGGTCACGCCAAGCGCTTTGCAGGCGCGACGCTCTGAGATGCCATAACGTTGCTGAGCCGTTATCACACAGCGCCGTCGCCGCTCAGCGCTTAGAAGTTTCCCGAAGCAGCATCCTTTAATATCTGCTTATCCAAGCTCAGATCAGCAACAACACGCTTCAAACGCGCATTCTCTGCCTCCAATTCCTTCAAGCGCTTCGCCTGAATCACACCCATGCCACCATATTCCTTGCGCCATTTGTAATACGTGGCATCCGAGATGCCCAACTCACGGCACAGCCTCTCAATGCTCAGACCTTGCGAGGATAACACCTCCGCCTGACGCAATGCCCGTATAATCTGCTCCGGTGTGCGGCGTAATCCTTTGCCCATAAACCCTCCTCTAAATCAATCCAATAATCACTAAATCACTAACTTAAAACTGGACCGGATTATAGGGGCTGGGTCAATCGCTCCAGCCATTTTCCTGCATGTGCCAACGGCGAATTTCATCCCGGCCGATATCCATCGCCGACGGCGTGGCGCTGCAATGAATGACGAGATAGTTCGTTTTGGTGCGTTCAATGGGCATATTGGTATAATCAACTGACTTTTATGGATTAATTTGTTTTTACTGGGGGATTTTAGCAGTATATTGCCGTCCGTCCGCGCCCGGAAGGGGTTTTTTATGCGGCGTTTGGACGGCCTGAAACGGCCGTAACGTTAACAAAATCTTAATCTATTCGGCCTATACTGGAAGGAGTATGACAGAAAATGTGACTAATCAGACGGAATTAACGTCCCAACAGGCGCAGGCCTTGATTGCGGCTGCGTTGGAACAGGCCGGCCTGACGCTTCGCGAAGGGGATAGCTATGCCGAAAAAGCGGCGCTGGTTGAGGGGTTTTTCGCCAGCGTTGAGGGGCTGAAGGATCAACCAAAGACCGTTGAAAATGTAATGAAGGCCACGGTAAAATGGGCGGAGCAGGCGAGCCGCACTGACCTTGCAGCAACATTAAAAGAGCTGATGCCGGAGGAGATTTTGCCGCTGGCGCAGGCGGCGGTGGATGCCAACCCGGCGCCCGCAGCCGGCAATGAAGCAGGCGCAGGCAATGAAGCAGGCGCAGGCAATGAAGCAGGCGCAGCAGATGTGCAGGCGGGCGGCACGAAAATTGTGGGCATGAGCGGGGAGCAGTTACGGCGGACATTGGCAGATCCTAAAACGCTGCTGGAACAACTGACAGAACATCTGGTAGGTGTTTTTCCGCAGGTGCCTGAAAAACTGGTGCCGGTGTTTAAAGGAATGATGGATGCTTTCCGCAATGATGAAAAGCATCAAACACAATATAAGATTGCCGAAGCGCTGACAGCCGTGCTTGAAAATAAAAGCCTGACGCAGGAGCAAGAAACGCTTCTAGGCATTGAAGAAGGACAAACGGTGAACCCGGCGCAGGTGCCTGCATTATTTGCTTCCTCACTGGCGAAGGCGATTGTGGCCTATCCGGAAGCGCAGGGCGCTGTTTATTACCGCAAGGAAGATCAGAGTGTTTCCATGCAGCCATCCGATGGGGCAACAAAGCTGTTGGCGTTTGGTGATGTGATAGACGCGGCAGCGGAGGTTGTTGCTTTGATTCCGCCACAGCAACGTTTTAAACTTGGCCTGACAACGCAAAATGGGCAGGGTGAAATCATTGATAATCTGGGGGCATTTGTTCCCTGGTTGAACCCCGAAACGCAGGAAGCATTGGTGACGGCGGCGGCGGGGCAGCTTGGCAATCGCACGATATTATCTTCTTATGTCAGCATGGCAGACCGGCTGAAGGAGCTGGAAGAAGAGAGACAGGCGGCACTGGAACCGCCGGTGACTGATACGCCGGAAGGGGATGACGAGGATAAAGATAAAGCAAAGACGGAGCCGGAGAAGCCGGGCATGCAGATTCTGAAGGCGCTGCTGGCGGCGATTTCCGAAGTAATGAAGAAAAATGGCACGGGGCATGTGGTGAGTTCATCGGTTGCCCCGAAGCCGGTGGGTGCCGATTATGCCGCTAAAACCGATATACTCAACGGTGTGGAGCTGAGCTTTGGCGGCGGGCGTGTGGCGGATGGACATTCGCATAACCGTGGCGGCTTTGTGCCGGATAACGGGCAGCCATCCGGGCGCGGTTTTTCTTAAAAATCATTATTGAAAGAGACTTGTGGCAGGGCGCATCTGCGCCTAATATGCGCTCATGTCTACATCCTCCAAACCACGTATTTTAAACCCGGCGCGGGCATCCTATGTGAAGCGCACCGTTTCAACGGCCATTATGCTGGCTTCCATTATTGGCCTGGCCGTATTGGGCTGGTTTGCCGTGGAAGAAGGGCGCAATCCGCCGGATATTGCTGATTTACCGGTGATCAGTGCCAACCCTGCGCCGTTTAAAATTCAGCCGAAAGATCCGGGCGGTATGCAGATTCCGCATCAGGAAAAGCTGGTATTTAACCGTTTTTCCGCCGGGAAAGAGGAAGAGATCAAACAGGAAAGAAGCAACATCATGCCACCGCCGGAAGAGCCGGTGAGCCGGGAAATTATCCTGCGTGAGGTTGGCAACACCGTGGACGTGATGCCTGAAAATACAATGGATGCGGAAGGCGAAATGTCGGAAGAAATGGATGCTGCCGTGAATAATGGCGATGCATCACCGGAAGAAATACTGCCGGAAACGACTACCGCCGCTCCGGAGCCGATTGAAAATATGACGGTGAAGGTGCAGCCGGATGTGGATGCACGATTGCTGCGGAAAAACGGGGTGAATATTGTGATGCTTCCCTATATTGCCGATACGCCGGCAGTGAAGCGTTTTGGCACGGTGCCGGAAGGAATTCAGCCTGCGCCGTTAAAGCTTGATATTGCCGGTGCGGATGCGGTGCGTAAGAATGTTGCCACCGGGAAATACTGGCTTCAACTTGGGGCTTACCGTGAAAAGCAGGTGCTGCGCGCCGGGTGGGAGAGCATGCAGCGGCGCTTTCCTGAAAGTTTAGGCAGCTTGCAATCGCAAGTGAAGATGGTGAATATTCCGGGCAAGGGGGTGTTTTACCGCCTTTATGCCGGCCCGCTGGATTCCCAGACTGCGGCCACGGCGCTCTGTGCCTCGCTGAAGGCAAAGCGTCAGGGCTGTCTGGTTAAAAGCTAATTGCGTAAGATTTATTATGAGTGAGCATCGCCCATCTGCCGCAATTTATGGCTGTTCCGGCCTGACGCTGACGGAAGAAGAGGCGGCATTTTTCAGGCAACATAACCCGCTTGGGCTGATCTTATTTTCCCGCAATATTGAAAGTGAAGCGCAGGTGCGGGCGCTGATTGTGGCATTTATGGATTGTATTACGCATGACCAGCCATTGATTCTGGTGGATCAGGAAGGTGGGCGCGTGGCGCGGTTTAAAGCCCCCAACTGGCCTGCCATGCCCGCCGCGCAATGTTACCTTCAGGATGCCGGTGGCAAACCGGACAACGCAGCGCTGGATGTTAAACAGGCGCATCAGGCTTGCGGCACATGGCTGGCGCGGATGGGGGTGAATGTGAATTGTGCGCCAATGCTGGATGTTCGATTTGATTTTTCCGATGATATTATTGGGGATCGGGCATTTTCCGATGATCCGTCAACGGTGGCAACGCTGGGAAAGGCGGCTGCAGAAGGGCTGCTGGCGGCGGGTGTGATGCCGGTGATCAAGCATCTGCCGGGACATGGCCGCGCCACGCTGGACAGCCACAAGGCGCTGCCGGTGGTGCATGCCGCGCGTGAAGAATTATTGGCGGATGCGGCACCTTTCATGGCATGCGCGGCGATGCCGCTTGGGATGACAGCACATATTGTATATACCGCGCTGGATGAAACAACATGCGCTACACTTTCCGCGCCATGCATTGATTTTATCCGCCGTGAGCTTGGTTTTAATGGCCTGTTGATGACGGATGATCTTTCCATGCATGCCCTTTCCGGGAGCTTTGAGGAACGCGCAAAACAGGCGCTGGCGGCGGGTTGCGATGTGATTCTGCATTGCAATGGTAAGATGGCGGAAATGCAGGCGATTGCCGGTGTGACACCGGTGCTGCAACGTGATGTTCCGGGCTATTTCCCGGTGAGGCAAGCGGCATGAGTTTGTTCCGGCGCAATAAATTACTCGATCCCGTGATTATTCTGGGCATGCATCGCAGTGGAACTTCCACCGTGGCGCGTTTGTGTAACTTGATGGGGGTGTATCTGGGGGATACGCTTTTTCCTGCCAGGGAGGATAACCCGAAAGGTTTTTTTGAGCTGGAGCCGTTAATTGCGCTCAATGAGCCTGTGTTCCATGCCTTTAATCTGACATCGCAGGATGTGCTGCCGCTGCCGGATGGCTGGCTGGAACATGATGAGGTGAAAGAAGCGCATCAGCAGATTGCGGGTTTGCTGAAGCAGGAATTTACCAATAAAGGCCTGTGGGGTGTGAAAGACCCGCGAATGGGTAAGCTGATGCCGCTTTATCTGAAAATATTTGAAGCTTTAAAAGTAACGCCGCGTTTTGTGGTTCCGTTTCGTTCTCCGGTGGAGGTGGCGTCCAGCCTGAACCGGCGTGATGGCATCAGCCATGCGCGCGGGATGGTGTTATGGCTGCAATATAATCTGGAGATAGAGCGTTACACACGCCATTTTCAGCGTAGTTTTATACCTTATGAGGCGGTGCTGAATAACCCGTCCGATGAAATGACGAGGGTGGCCAGCCAGCTCTCACTGGAATGGCCGGTGGCATACGGCACCGTTCAGGAGCAGGTGGCGGCGTTCTTAGACCCGGATTTGCGCCATCAACGGGAGGAAGGTGTGCTGCCGCATGACTGGCGGCAAATGATGGACGCGCTTCATATGCTGGTGGCGCATCCGCAATCTTCGCCTGCAAAAGGTATCGTGGAGCAAGTGGGGGCAGAGCTGGAGCTGATGACAGCGCCCTTCACCGAGTCTGTTCGGGGATTAAATTTACCCAGAGATCACTGGCGTTAAAACCGCCACATGCGGGCGCTTATGGTGCGCAGAGCAGTTGGCAGCTTTCGCGCGGCTCCCCGGATTGGCGGCACTGCTTGAAGCAGGCAAAGTCGATATCGTTATAGCTGTTATTGGCAGGTTCGGAAGCATTGGGGATAATGGAAATGGGCGGCTGGGCGTTGGTTGTGGTTGGGTAAGAAGGCTGCTGAGGTTGATAGACCGGCATTTCAGTTGTTGGCGTATGATACATAACATTGCCGTTGCGATCCCGCTGGGCGCATTCCTGTTTGCAGGTGGCATCCATCTTTGCCATGGAAAGACATCGCGCAAAGCAGGATTGGTCAATAACCATCATGCCCGGTGAGGGCTCCATGTTTTGTGGTGGGTAACAGCTTTGCTGGCAGGCGTCCGTTTGTGCGCCCGGCTGCGCCATGCAAAGCTGGTAGCAGCGCAAATTCGAAGCCTCTGCGTAAGCAGGCATCATCGCCGGAAGTAACAGAAGTGAGATAAATAGAAACAGGCGCATCTTCAGAACTCTATCATATCTTTGGTTTGTCGGCCAGCTTTCCGGCCAGAGTAGATTGACCACAGGATGGCGCAGAGGAAAGCGGCCAGCACGGCAAGCGGTGCTAAAATTCCGTAATGCCGGAAGAGAAGCATGGGGCTATCCGGCAGCGCTTCAGGCAGTATGGCGCGGAGGATGGCCGACTCGCCAAGGGTTGTGGCGTTGGATATGTTGCCATAAGAATCAATGACGGCGGAAATGCCGGTATTAGCACTGCGAAGCAACGGGATGCCTTCCTCCACGGCGCGTATTTGTGCCATGGCAAGATGTTGGTGTGGCCCGTGTGTTCTGCCAAACCAGCCATCATTGGTGAGGTTGATAAGCATGTTAGGAATGGCTGGCGCATTGGTTTTAACATGACCGGGGAAGATAGCTTCATAACAGATGAGTGGGCTGAAATATAACGATTTTCCATTTAGGTCAGGATGGTGTAAGGGCAGGGATTGAAGCCCTTTCCCACGGCTGAAATCCTGCGCTCCGGCGGTGATTTTTTCAATGAAGGGCAGGAAGCGGCGCAGCGGCACATACTCACCAAACGGTACCAAGTGATGCTTATCATATGCCTGCAGAATTTTCCCGTCATACCGGAAGTGAAAGAGGCTGTTAAAATAGTGCATATCCCCGTCCGAAGCGTGCACCACGCGCAGGCCGCCGGCAATAAGCTGTGCCTGATCGGGCAATGCGCTGGCGATCATGCGGCTTACCTCCGGTGTTTGTTCCGGTGGGTAAGGAATCGATGATTCCGGCCAAAGAATGAGGTCTCCGGGCTGTGCATGTTCCTTTGTCTGGGTGAGATGTGTCATGAAATGCGATGCATCATAACGCGCATCAACAATATGCTGCTGTGGGATATTGGGTTGAAGTATCAGCACCTGTTGCGTGGTTGTTTGCGCGATTTCCGGTTGCCGCCACATGCCAAAAAATGTGCATATAAGCAGCAGGGCTGTGCTGGCCATGAGCGGCTGCCACCGATGGCTGGGAGTTAAAAACATGCCCCGACGATGCAGCATCATACCCAGCGCCGCTGCGGGCAGGATAAGGAGCAAGGAAAGCCCATAGATGCCAAGCAAGCTGGCAAATTGACGGATGGCTGGAGTTTCAGCCCAGACATATCCAACCAGATTCCACGGAAAGCCGGTGAACAGATAGGCGCGTATCATTTCAATACCAACCCATAACAGCGCAAAAATCCGCGTGCTTTGCCATGCGCTGTTGCGTATCGTTGGGTAGCGCTGGCGCAGGGTATGATAACACAGGCCAATAAGGGCAATATAAGTTGCCAGCGCAGCAGGAATGGCGCTGACGGCAAGGGGAATCATCCATGCAAAACGTTCCGCTTCCACCAGAAGCGAATTTGAAATCCACCATAAAGCCGTGACGTGATGGGCGAAGCCAAACCACCAGCCCAGCCGGAAAGCATGCCATTTTGTTTCAGCATGGTTCAGCGCGGTGACCAGGGCGGCGATGGAAAAAATGGCGCAGAACAGCAGATAATAGGGGGCAAAGCCAAGGGTAAGCAAGCCACCGCAAACCATCATCATCAGGCTTTGCCGCCAGCCGCGCTGCGTTAAAAAGCGGGTGATATGGAGATTAAGAGATTCAAGCATTATGGGTAAGTATGCCTGACCTTGATGTTATACGATATAATCATCTTTAGGCTCATCATCCAGCAGTTGCCGCAGCCGTAATAAAACGCGTTTGATGCGGCGCGGGTCTGCTTCCAGAATCTCACATTCCAGAATCGTGCGCCCGGCGTTATCCCCACTTTCTTCAATATCTTCCATGGGGGTGGCAGGAATGGCGATCACCTCCCCGTTGCTGGGCACGCGGCCAAGGGTCAGGAAGATTAAGCCGCCAAGCGTGTCAACATCTTCTGCTTCCTCATCGTCTTTCGCAATTAAGTGAAGTTGAATCTGCGTTTCCAGATCATCCAATTTGATACGGGCGCTCACTTCAAAAACATCCGTTTCAAGCTGAACCAGATCGGCCTCATCTTCTTCCGTATCATGTTCATCTTCAATGTCGCCGACAATTTCTTCCACCACATCTTCCATCGTAGCCAGCCCGATTGTGCCGCCATACTCATCCACCACAATGGCCATATGCGTGCGTGCAGTTTGCATTTTAACCAGCAAGGCATTGATTTTCATAGATGGTGGCACAAACAATACCGGGCGCATGAGCTGCTCCATGGTGGCGTCATGCAAGTGGCCGTTCAGCGCCAACAGGTCTTTGATATGAATAAAACCGCGAATATCATCCATGGTTTCATGATATACCGGCAGGCGTGTATGGCCAATTTCCGAAGCAATTTTACGAAGCTCTTCCATCGAGATCGTATCATCAACGGCTGCAATATCCGGGCGCGGAATGTGAATATCCTCCACCACTTTTTCGCTGAAGGAGAGCACGTTACGCAGCATCACCCGCTCCTCACGCTCAATGGTGCTGTTGCCGCTGGAAGCATCCTGTGCAATGGCTTCCGCCAGCGACTCTTTTAGCGAATTTGATTGCCGCAGCAGAAGTTTATCCAGTAATTTTGAGAAGAAGCCGGGCTGGGGAGAACTGCCCGATACCGAGTCACTATCATTCATTATCAATGTGCCTGTGTGGAATTTCAGCATAAGGGTTTGCTACGCCCAGCTGTTTCAGAATGGTTACTTCCAATGCTTCCATAAACTCTGCATCTTTGTCGTCCATATGATCATATCCTAACAGATGTAAAGCGCCATGTACAACCAGATGTTGCAGATGGTGGCCGGGCGGGATGTTTTGCTTCGCAGCTTCGCGGAATAATGTTTGCCGTGCTACGGCAATGTCACCTAAAATCAGCGGCATGCCGTCCATCAGCGCGGCATCTTCCCGCAACACTTCTAAATGATTCGGATGGAGATCCATTGCCGGAAAAGACAGGACATTGGTGGGTTTATCCTGATCCCGGAATTGGGCATTCAGGCTTTGCACCTTGGCATCATCCGTTAACAGAATCGCCACTTCAATGGCGTTGCTATATTGCAGCAGCCCGGCGGCTTCTAAGGCGGCGATGGCAGCTTGCTCCGCAGTCAGGGCAGCCTCCGGCAGTGCCTGATCCCACATGGGGTCATCAATGATAACATCAATCTGATAGGGGCTGAGTGTGGGTTCCATAAGCTGGTTATAAAGGCCGGACGAGGGTTATTTTAATGCCCTTTTTCTTCATAAGCGGCCACAATTTTTGCTGTGACAGGGTGGCGCACCACATCCGCCTGTGTGAGCTTAGTGATGGCAATTTCGGGAATATTTTGCAGCTTATCAAGAGCATCGGAAAAGCCGGAACGCTGCGAATCCGGCAGGTCAGTCTGGGATAAATCCCCCGTAATGGCCATACGGCTGCCTTCGCCCAGCCGCGTGAGGAACATCTTCATCTGCACCGGGGTGCAGTTTTGTGCCTCATCCAGAATCACGTAAGCATTGCGCAGGGTGCGCCCGCGCATAAAGGCCAGCGGCGCAATTTCCACCTGCCCAGTTTCCAGCAGGCGGACGACTTTTTCCGGCGGCAGCATGTCATAAAGTGCGTCATAAAGCGGGCGCAGATAGGGATCGACCTTATCCTTCATATCACCGGGCAGGAAGCCGATTTTTTCCCCCGCTTCAACCGCCGGGCGGGAGAGGATAATGCGCTCCACATCGCCGTTGGAAAACGCCTCCGCCGCCGCAGAGACGGCAATATAGGTTTTGCCCGTACCGGCCGGGCCGGCGGCAAAAACCACATCTTTTTTCTGCAAGGCCTGCATATAGGCGGCCTGCCGCACCGAAAGTGGATGCAGATGCTTGCGCGGTGTTTTAATGATAATATCCTGCCAGGCGCCTTTGATAAGGTTGGGTTGATCCGTTGCATCATCGTCCCGGCCTTTCTGACGGCGAATCCCCTCCCGCGATTCGGAAACAGTGCGGATAAGCCCTTCCAGCTCCAGCTTGTTAAGGCCATTTCCGTGCTGAATGCTGCGGTATAACGTGCGCAGAATTTCCTCCGCCACCAGCACTTTTCCCTTCTGGCCGGAGAGCGACACCATCGAACCGCGGCTATGCACTTCCACACCCAGACGTTCGGCGATAAGTTTGAGATTGGCTTCGGCTTCGCCCACCAGCTCCGCCAGCATTTGGTTGTCATTAAAGGAAAGCGTAATCGAGCTTTGCTGCGTCATGAACGGAGATTACCGATGATGAAAGCTTGATGATAGTGGAAAATTCATACCGGGAATAAATTTCATGCCGTTTCGGCCGCGCCCGGCAAGATGCCTTCCAGATAGCGCATATTTGCATCGGTAATTTGCACCTCAACAATGCGATTCATATAAGAAGCGGCCTGTGCGCCGGCATTCATGAAAACAGGCTGTTGGTAGGGGCTATAGCCGGTAATATGCCCCTCATATTTCCCTTCCCGTACAAATAAAACCGGAATGGTTTGGCCAATCATGGCGCGGTGCAAATCGGTTTGCTGCTGTTGCAAGAGCGATTGAAGCTCTTGTAATCGAGCCTTTTTTTCAGCCATGGGGATGGTGTCGTCCTTCATGGCGGCGGGTGTGCCGGGGCGCGGGCTGTAAATGAAGGAATAGGCGCTGCCATAGCCAATTTCACCCACCAGTTTCAGGGTTTCCTGAAAATCCTTATCGGTTTCACCGGGATAGCCCACAATAAAATCCGAGGAAAAGGCAATATCCGGCCGGGCTTTGCGGAATTGTTCCATCGTGCGGCGGTAGGAATCGGCGGTATGTTTGCGGTTCATAGCCTTAAGAATGCTGTCCGAACCGGATTGCACCGGCAGATGCAGGTAAGGCATAACTTTGGGCAGGTCGCGATGCATGGCAATCTGCTCCGCGTCCACATCCTGCGGGTGGGAGGTGGTGTAGCGAATGCGCACCAGCCCTTCAATTTCTGACAGGGCACGCATGAGGGAGGCCAGGTTCCATGTGTCGCCATAAGGGCCGGTGCCATGATAGGCATTCACATTCTGCCCCAGCAGGGTGATGTCCAGCACTCCCTGATCCACCAATTGTTTGGCTTCATCAATGATGGCCTGTGCCGGGCGGGAAAATTCAGCGCCGCGCGTATAGGGCACCACACAGAAATGGCAGAATTTATCGCAGCCTTCCTGAATGGTAAGAAAAGCCGTCGCACCCTTGCTTTGCGTGCTGGTGGGCAAATTATCAAATTTATCTTCGGCGGCAAAATCCAGCATCACCCCGTTATTGGCCGGTTTAGCTGCATCCAGATTTTCCATCAGCTTCGGCAGGCGCTGGTAAGATTGCGGCCCCACCACCAGATCAACATAAGGCGCGCGCCGCTTGATTTCGTCCCCTTCCGCCTGCGCCACGCAGCCGGCCACGGCGATAATCATCCGCTTGCCCTCTTCTTTGAGGCGCAGTTTTTCCTCATTGATGCGGCCAAGCTCGGAATAAACTTTTTCCGCCGCTTTTTCACGAATATGGCAGGTGTTCAGCACCACCATATCCGCATTCTGATATTCCGGCGCTTCGGCATAGCCCAGCGGCAGCAGCACATCCCCAATGCGCTCCGAATCATAGACATTCATCTGGCAGCCATAGGTTTTGATATGCAGCTTTTTCAGCGGCCTGGATTTTGTTTCTGTTTGAGGCATAGGCATAGCGCCAGCCACTAACGAAAAAACCCCTGCAATGCAAGGGTTCTTGTTAGCTTTATGGCTGCATGGATGGCCAATGGCGTAGGGAGTTAATCTCTGCCGCGGCTACTCTTGCGGTCTGCTTTCCAGTCATCTTTTATCTTTTGAACCTTTGCTTTGTCATCTTTAGTATAGCCATCGTCATCATTTTTCAGTGCTTCTTTCATTTCTTTCATCGCCTGGCGAACTTCACGCCTGCTCATCACATCATCATCATCCGCGCGGCCGCCTCTGCGGTCATCATCTTGTTCTACTCTTCTTAATGTTTCTACATCAAGATCCATCCACTCCCGTGATGCGCCGGCGACTGCCTCAACATCGCCTTTGCGCAAGCTTCGTGTATAATCTTTCAGTTCCCTGCGCGCTTCTCGGCGTTCCTGACGGAAATCTTTACGCTGTTGTTTATCAAAGCTTCCCCGGTCATCAACGTTTTTGGAAAGTTCTTCAATGTAAGACCTTGTCATATCGATGGTTTTCAAAGCTGTTTCAAAAGAATTCATAATGTTTGTGGCTTCTGGTACTGTTGTTGCACCTTCAAGTGCTTCCTTTACGCCGCCCCAGTCTTTTTCAAGAATGCGGTCAAGACGACGATTTGCACGCTCATAGCGTCCTCTGCCACCGCCTTTTTCAAAGTCACTCTTGCCATTCTCATCATCAAAGGCCAATGTCTGATCAATCTTACTTTCAAGCTTAACATATTGCTGCCTGAGTGGATCCCTTGAGATACTTAGCCCATCACGATCTTGTTTTAGATAGTCATTGCCATAAGCTAGTCTAAATTGAATATTGTTGGTAATATCATTAATAATGTCGACATATCCTTCAATCTTTCCAACGCCTCGATCTTTTCTTTTTGTGTTTGCATCAGGATCAAGCTCCATGTCTTTGGTGGCTTTACCAGCTTGCCTCTGTTCCTTTTCTAAAACATTTTTGAAGTCTCTTTCATCGCCATTGAATTCGCGATTAAATAAGCCCTTTTTCCCACTAATCTCACGCGCCGCCTCTTCATAAACATCAATCAGTTCATCTGCCTGTCGGCCTGAAACTGCTTCAGCTTCGCTCATCATGGCTTCGGAAAAAGCACGTGCCTGACGAGTATCACGAAGATTTTCTGGTAACAAATCCATCACATCGCCAATTCGAACGTCTTGTCCACGATTAACAAGGGTTGCACGAATCTTATCCGTGTATTTTGCCAACTCTTCTGAATATTCTGCCATTGTCTTAAACCTTTTGTTGTTCTGAATCCCAGTATAGCAAAGGAAACTTAACGAAAGGTTAAGATGGAGTTGTTTTAGGAGGCGGGCTTGAAGGGCAGGGCTTGATTATAAACTTTATCTTTAAAATCAAATAATTGATTGGTTTTTAGTGATCCTGCAATTTTAGTTTAATGGGGCCATCGGCGCGGCCATGGATAAATTGTTGCACATGTTTATGGCTGGTTTTATCCATTTCTTCACGCGTTCCCTGCCAGATAACCGCACCTTCATAAAGCATGGCCACACGATCCGCCACTTTGCGCACGCTGGCCATGTCATGCGTGATGGTGATGGCCGTAGCACCCAAATCCCGTGTACATTTGATGATCAGGTCATTAATCACATCCGCCATGATGGGATCCAGCCCGGTGGTGGGTTCATCAAAAAAGATAATTTCCGGATTGGTGGCAATGGCACGCGCCAGCGAAATACGCTTTTGCATGCCGCCGGAAAGTTCGTTCGGGTAAAGATCGGCCACATCCTTATCCATGCCCACGGCCTGAATCTTCTCCAGCGCTATTTTCCGCGCCTCATTACGCCCCAGACCCTTTGCCTGCAACAGGCCGAAAGCAACATTCTCCCAGATCGGCAGGCTGTCAAACAAGGCGCCACCCTGAAACAGATAGCCAAATTTTGGCATCAGAGCCATCAGCTCACGGTGGGAAAGCTGGGTAACATCTTGCCCGTCAATTTCAATCTTGCCTTCTTCCGGGCGCAGCAGCCCAATGATACTTTTCAGCAATACGGACTTACCCGTGCCGGAACCACCAATCACCACCAGCGATTCACCCTCAGTTACTTCCAGATCAATCCCACGCAGCACATGCTTGGTGCCGAAGGATTTATGCAGGTTGCGAACGCGAATTTTGGGTGTGTTGGTCTGGCTCATGATCAGAACATAACGCGGCGCAAAGGAATTGTCTTGCAGGAAAATCGTAAAGTTAAGGCATCATGTCGCCGGCCAGCAGGGCAGCGTCAATTTTGGCTTTACCCACATTAACCCGCCAATCCAGATGCGCCCCGGTGGAGCGACCGGTGCTGCCCACCGTGCCGATCACATCCCCCTGTTTAACCTTTTGCCCTGGTTTAACGCTGATGGAGTGCATGTGCAGAAAGGCGCTCATCACGCTATAGCCGTGATCAATGAACAGCGTACCGCCGCTGAAATAATTATCATCCTGTACCAGACGAACAATGCCATCCGCCGGCGCTTTAACCGGCGTGCCCGTGGGTGCGGCAATATCAACACCGTAATGCGGGCGGCGCGGTTGGCCGTTTAGCACGCGCTGGCTGCCAAAAACACCGGTGATGGTGCCCGTCACCGGCCAGACCCAGCCCGTATCGAATAATGGCTCCTGCGTATAATTGCCGCGTGCTTTGTTAATTTCCGCCACCTCGCGGTTGATGCGCTTTTGAAGTGCCGCGCTGCGTGGCGGTGTCACCTTATCTTCCGGCAGGCCGTCAATGCGCTGAATATCATACTTACGTTCGGTGAGGTTGAGGACGCTTTGCTGTTTGCCGCCATCCGGTTCGGTGATGATGATGGTTTGCTTCAGCGGTGCGTCGCGGTCAAACGCCAGAATGGCGCGGCCATCTTCCAGCACAGGCGCCTTCACGCCGTTGATGCTGACCGTGCTTCCCACAGGTGCCGATAAAAAAGCCAGCCCGCCTTGCGTTAAAGTGCCGGTGATGGGCAGTGTGTTGGAAATTGCCGGAAAAGGCAGCCATAGTGCCAAAGCCAATAAAATAACACCACAGCCATGGCGGTGGCGTGCATGCGGGTGGCAGAAAGCAGCCATGGCTGGCCTATTCGGCAGCGGGCGGTGGTGTTCCTGCGCCGGCTTCGGCCTGTTGCTGCGCCAGTTGCTGTTGGCGCTGGGCATAGAGACGTGCAAAATCAATCGGATCCAGCATCAAAGGCGGGAAACCACCATCACGCGTGGCATCGGAAACAATCCGCCGCACATAAGGGAAAAGCAGACTTGGGCAGAAGATCAGCAGCGCCGGCTCCAACTCCTGCTGGGAAAGGCCTTTAATGGTAAAGACACCGCCATAGGTCAGTTCCAGCATGAAGAGCGTTTGCACGTCCCCCACCGGGTTGCCTTGCTCGTCAGCTTCCTGACGGGTGGCCTTGGCGGAGATGTTCAGCGCCACCTCAAATGCTTCTTCGGCGATGGATTTGGCCTGCACATCCACGGAGATATCAATTTTCGGGCGGCTGCCAATCTGAAGGGTGGCGGGTGCGCCCGGATTTTCAAAGGAAAGATCCTTAATATACTGCGTGTTAATGGAAACCTGCTTGTCTTCCTGGCCTTCCTGTGCGGGGGGCTGAGTTTGTGGTGTGTCGTTCATAACGCTCTCATTTAATGTATCAATTCAGGACGTAGCATAAAAGCCACGTGCAACTTATGCAAGCATTGCGCGGAAGGCAAAAAATAGGCATAGATAATTTACAGCAATCATGACTAAAACCGTTACCATCACGCCACAAAACGAGCCAAAATCCAGCCCGGAAGGGGTTGCCGGGCATCGCGCGCGCTTGCGGGAACGCTTTTTAGCTTCGGGTGGAAAAGGTCTGCCGGATTATGAATTGCTGGAAATAGTGCTGTTTGGCTGCATTGCGCGTGGGGATGTCAAGCCACTGGCCAAGCGTTTGCTTTCGGTTTTCGGGTCTTACGGCGCGGTGTTGGCCGCCAGCCCGGAAGAGCTGAAGCGCGTGGATGGCTGTGGGGAGGCGGTGATTGTGATGCTTAAAGCCATTGAACACAGCATTGGCCGCAGTTTGAAGGAAAAGGCTTACGCTAAACCGGTGCTGCAAAGCTGGCAGGCCGTGCTGGATTATTGCCGTGCCACGATGGGGCATTTGAAAAAGGAGCAATTCCGCATTTTCTTTCTGGATCGTAAAAATCAGCTGATTGCCGATGAATTGCAACAGGAAGGCACGGTGGATCACACGCCGGTTTATCCGCGTGAAGTGGTAAAAAGGGCGCTGGAGCTTGGCGCCAGTGCGCTGATTCTGGTGCATAACCATCCAAGTGGGGATACCACGCCGTCCAAGGCGGATATCGCCATGACCAAACAGATTATTCAGGCCTCCGCCGCAGTGGATATCACCGTGCATGACCATATCATCATCAGCCAAAGCCAGCATTATAGCTTTGCCGGGAACGGGTTGTTGTGATGGGCACCGCGCGAGCCTTCAGCCTTTCTCACTCGCCTTGGCGCAGTCGGGTGGGAAATTCAGGAGAATTTCCCACAGACAATCAAACAAATGACCCCCACTGCGCAGTTCTTTACACCTCGCTGAAAAAATCACCGTCCGGGCTTTTGGCGGGTGGGTTAAGCCCCAGATGCTGCCAGGCGGTGGCGGAAAGCACGCGCCCGCGCGGCGTGCGCTGAATGAAGCCGCGCTGAAGCAGATAAGGCTCGATGGTTTCTTCAATGGCGTCCCGCTCTTCGGATAAGCCCGCGGCCAGCGTTTCCACGCCCACAGGGCCACCGGCGTAATGTTCGGCAATATATTTGAGGTAGTGACGGTCTGAGCGATCCAGCCCGCTGGCATCCACCTCCAGCCGGTTGAGGGCGTCATCGGCAATTTGTCTATTCACGATGGCGTTTTTTTGCACCGCAGCAAAATCCCGCACACGGCGCAGCAGCCGCAGCGCAATACGCGGTGTGCCACGGCTGCGGCGGGCAATTTCCTCCGCGCCATCTTCCTCCATATTGGTGTTGAGCAATTTTGCACCACGCTGCACCACGCGGATCAGTTCTTCCGTGGTATAAAATTCCAGCCGAACGGGAATGCCGAAGCGATCCCGCAGCGGGTTGGCCAGCAAACCAAGGCGCGTGGTGGCGCCCACCAGGGTAAAGCGGGGCAGGTCAATCTGCACCGTGCGGGCGGCGGGGCCTTCGCCGATGATTAAATCCAGCCTAAAATCCTCCATGGCGGGGTAGAGTACTTCTTCCACGGTGGGGTTAAGGCGATGAATTTCATCAATAAACAACACATCCCCTTCATTTAAATTGGTAAGGATAGCAGCCAGATCCCCCGCTTTGGAAAGGATAGGCCCGGCGGTGGCGCGGAAATTGACGCCCATCTCACGGGCGATGATCTGCGCGATGGTGGTTTTCCCCAGCCCCGGAGGGCCGTAAAGCAGGCTGTGATCCAGCGCTTCGCCACGTGTGCGGGCGGCTTCGATGAAAATGCGGAGATTTTCTTTGCCCTGCTTCTGGCCGATGAAATCATCCAGCATTTGCGGACGCAAACTGCCGGTTTCCATATCTTCTTCCTGAAGCTCCGGTGTTTTAATAATGGCCTGATTCATAACCCCGCCTTGATGAGAGTGGCTTTGGCCTGTGGATGATCCAGATTGCGAAGGCTTTGGATGGCGGCCTGCCGCAAGGAGGTATTGTCGCTGCGTAATGCATTGGAAAGTAGCGGGATGGCGTTTCTGCCGTCATTACCGGCTTTGGCCGGGGTGAGCAGAGAAAGATACTGCACCTGCTTTGCCTTGTCTTCCATCTGCGCAAACACAATTGCCATGGGGGTTAAAGCAGGCAGAATACCGGGAATGGCAGCGGAGGTGACGGGGGCGTTGGTGCTGTAGCCCGTGGGTTGGTTCCCTGTGGCCATGATAGCCTGAGAGGGCTGCCCCATAGCTGCCATGGCTTGTTGGATAAGCGCCGGGTCAACATTTTGCAGGTCGATAGTCCTCATTCCCTGCTCGGATGTGCTGCCGGTAAACATCGCATTGTTTCCGGATTTCAGGCTTTGGGTCAGCTCCATCATCTGGTCAAACATACTGGGGATTTCATTGCCGTCCGCATCCTTCTGTGGCAGAAACACTTTGCTGATCTGGCTGATAACGGCATCAAATTTCTCTTCATATTCAGGGAACATGGTCAGAAAGCCGAAAATGGCCAGCCGCCCCAGAATGAAAATAAGAATCAGTGAGGTGACATATTTGATGGCTATCAAAGTGCCTGCCCACACGGCTCCGCCTACATCCTTCCCGGCGCCGGAAACGCTCACGCCGCCAGCTCCTTCAAGCCGTGTCTGATGAGGTCGTTGAGGGAAATATCCGGCTCATTGGCGAGGGTGGCAAGTGCGGCGAATGCTTCGCTGCGCCCATAGCCAAGATTGACCAAAGCTGAGACGGCATCCTGCATTTGTTGATAGTTAATTGCCACCGATGTGGTTGCAGTTTTTGCTGCACCCGCCGGGGCAATCATGGCGGCGGGGCCCTCGCCGCGTGCGGGTGATGATAGCATGGCACCGGCAGCGGGGATTTTGCCTTTCAATTCCGTCACAAGGCGCACGGCAACCTTTGGCCCAACACCGGAAACGGAGGTAAACGGGGCTTTGTCCTCCGACTCCACCGCCATTTCCAGCGTTTGAACATCAAGTGTAGAGAGAATGGCCAGCGCCAGCTTTGGCCCAACACCGGAAATGCTGATCAGCACCCGAAACCACGCCCGTTCGGCTTCGGTTAAAAAGCCATAGAGATGAATATGATCCTCCCGGACATGCATTTCCGTATAGAGTGTGGCAGGTTGGGATTGACCCGGAAGGTGGCGCAGTGTTGAAGCCGGCGCGAAGCACAGATAGCACACACCACCAACATCCAGCAGCAATGTTTCTTCCATGATGCTATCCACCACGCCTTTTAATTTGCCGATCATGGGTGGAAGTATGAACGAATCCAAACCTGCATGCAACAGTGGCTGCAAGCTTGCGCCGCCAAAAAAGGGACAACCCCGGATAAAATGCCTGGGGGAAGTTGAGCTATACAACTTTAAGCTTTAAAACCAGCCTTAAATTGCTCAAGAATGGCGATGATTTTAGAATTTTGCGGAGGTAATCATGAAAATATTTTCACTGTTAGCATCGGCGTCATTGCTGGGTTTAAGCCTCACAGCGCCGGTGGCGCATGCGGGTGATTCACTGGAGCAGGCTTTCAAGGAAGGCACGCCAACCCTGTTTGCGCGCTACCGTTATGAATATGTCAGCCAGGACAGTGTGGCCGAAGAGGCGCATGCCTCCACGTTGGCCACGCGCCTTGGCTATATCACCGGGGATTTTTACTCCTTCAAGGCGGGTCTTGAATTTGAGAATATTATGCAGCTTGGCGCGGATAATTATAATGATACCCTCAATGGCCGTACCGACCACCCGCTGGTGGCGGATGTGGAAGATACGGCGGTGAATCAGGCATTTCTGGCATATAGCGGCATTCCGAATACGGAAGTGAAGCTGGGGCGGCAATCCTTCACGCTGGATGACCACCGCTTTATCGGCAATGTGGGCTGGCGGCAGAATGACCAGACCTATGACGCGGTGACGGTGGTGAACAACTCCCTGCCGGAAACCACGCTGACATATGGCTATATTCAGAATGTGAACCGGATTTTCGGTGATGATTCGCCGATGGGAGATTTTGAATCAAACAGCCATATTGCGCATATCGCCAACCAGAGCACGCCGCTTGGCACCCTTGCCGCTTACGGGCATTTTCTGGATTTTGAACAGGATTCACCCGCACTTTCCAGCCGGACGCTGGGTGCATTTTTAGATGGCAAACAGGCACTGAATGATGAGGTGAATTTCCTTTATCATCTGGAATATGCCCGCCAGAGCGACCATGGGGATAACCCCACCAGCTATGATGCGGATTATTACCGTATTGTGCCGGGGCTTTCCTGGAAGGGGCTGACGGCCTCTGTCGGGTATGAAGTATTGGGCAGTGATAACGGCGTTGCCGCTTTCACCACGCCACTGGCAACCTTGCATAAATTCAATGGCTGGGGGGATAAATTTCTGACAACACCGGCAAATGGGCTGGAGGATATTTATCTCGATATCAGCTATAAATTCAGCGGGCTGGAAGGTTCTGCCGAAATGTTAAACGGCCTGCTGGTAAAGGCGCAATATCATGATTTTTCTGCCGATAATGGTGGCGCGGATTATGGCACGGAGTGGGGCGTTTACACCAAGCTGCCATTTAAGAAGCATTACTTCGTGGAAGCGAAATATGAGGAATATGATGCGGAAACTTTCTCATCCGATACGGAGCGTTTCATCTTCGGGCTTGGTGTTAAATATTAGGTTTGTATAATATGCCCTCTTCATTCTTAGTGATGCGCGTTATCATGCAACATTTTTTGAGGGTTCACAGATCATTTAATCGGATATCGGGTCTAAAAGTTTCTTTGTCTTTTCACATGTGAAAATTTGTGTGAATAATCTTTTTAGTTGTTTTAAATGGGGTCACAATGAAAAAATCAGGAAAGTTTATGTCTTCTATTCAGGCTAAATTTACGCTTGTTGGGTTCGTGGCTATTATGTTTGTGTTGGCTTCGGCGGGAGTGTCATGGTGGGCAGGCACGGAAGCAAGACATCAATCCGCTGAATTGCATTTAATAGCAACCGTAACGCAGCGTCATATGGAAGGTGATATGATGCATGACGCTATCCGTGGTGATGTCTTAGGTGCTATTTTAGCAAGTATTAAAAATAACAATGAAGCTATTACGGAGGCTGAATCTGATCTGGAAGGGCATTACAATAAATTTAAAAGGAACTTGCTGGCGAATCAATCTGAGCCGTTGCCAGCGGAAATAAGAGCGCTTTTTGATGCAGCGCTGCAAGCGCTGGAAGATTATAATCAGGCGGCAATTTCAGTGATGTATCATGTATTAGAAGGAGGGCATTACCAATCCGCTCTCACTAATTTTGAAGGTAAGTTCGAAGCCATGGAAGAGGAGAATGAAGCCATTTCCGATAAAATTGCCGAATGGGCGGAAGCGGATGATAACAAAATGAAGCAACTGATGGATAAGGTTAATATCATCATGCTGTGCCTGTCGGTTATCGCTTTGCTTGCCGTTTCTTTTATCCCTTTCTTTGCGCGGCAAAAATTATTTAAGCCGCTAAAGGCGATGATCAGCTCGATGAACATTATGGCAGAAGGAAACTATCAGATTGATATAAAAGGAAAAGGACGCAGGGATGAGATTGGCACGATGGCCTCTGCGCTTGAGGTCTTTAAGGAAAATGCGATTGAGCGCCAACGGATGCAGGAGCAACAACGTGAGGCGGAAATAAAAGCCGAAGAAGAGAAAAAGCAGGCAATGCGCGATCTGGCAGATAAATTTGAAGAGCGTGTGCAGGGTGTAATTCAAACGGTTGCCAGCGCATCAACGGAGCTTTCTCACACGGCGGAGCATATGCTGAATGTGATTGGGGAGGCCAGCCGCGTTTCCAAAAGTGCGGCAGCCGGTGCGGAACAAACCAGCAGCAATGTGCAATCGGTTGCGGCGGCATCCGAAGAGATGTCATCCACGATTGGTGAAGTTTCCATGCAGGTGCAGCGCTCCAACCAATTAGTCACAGAATCTGTGGCTTTGGTGGAAGGGGTGGACAGCCATGCGCAGCATCTGCAACAGGCAACATCCAAAGTTCAGGATGTGGTGAAGTTGATTTCGGAAATTTCCAGCCAGATCAACTTGCTGGCGCTGAATGCCACCATTGAATCGGCACGTGCCGGGGAGGCCGGAAAGGGCTTTGCCGTGGTGGCCGGGGAGGTGAAAAACCTTGCCGCAGAAACAGATAAACTGATTGAACAGATTGACCAGGTGGTGGGTGAAATGGGGGGGGCTTCCTCGAATATTGTTTCAGCGCTTGGGCATATTAAGGAGTCTGTCACGACGATTTCCGAATCCTCACGCAGTATATCTTCCGCCGTGGAGGAGCAAACGGCCACCACGAATGAAATTACCGGAAGTATGCAATCTGCCGCACAGGGCACTCAGGAAATTAACACTAACCTGAAAATGGCGGATGAAAGTGCCTCACAGGCAATGTCTTCATCGGAAGAGGTTTTGTCGGCTTCCCGTGAGCTGGCAGAGCAATCAGAGCGTTTAAATGCCGAAGTGGCAAAATTCTTAGATGAAATTAGGAATTCGTAAGCTCAGCATAGCAAAAACAAAAAATCAACTGGCCGCTAATCTAAAATCAAGATAACATGATTCTATGACGAGTTATCTGGATTATGCCCATTTGATTGACCGTGCCATGCATTTTGTGGTGCGGGAAGCTTTGCGGGACGTGCAGCGGCAGGGGTTATTTAATGACCATCATTTTTTTATTTCCTTTGATACGCAATATCCGGGTGTGATGCTTTCGGATGATTTGAAAGAGCGCTTTCCGGAGGAAATGACCATTGTGATTCAGCATCAATTCTGGGATCTTGAAGTGGAGGAGGAGCGTTTTTGCATTACGCTCTCTTTTAATAATGTGAAACATAACCTTACCGTGCCATTTGATGCACTGATTTCCTTTGCCGATCCCAGCGTTAAATTTGGCCTGCAATTCTCACAGGCGCATGATCTTCTGGATGATGAAGAGGCGATGCTGCTGGATGACCTGGAGGAGGAAAACCCCAAGCCTTCCAAAAAATCCGATGGTTCAAACGTTGTAACGCTGGATGCGTTCCGCAAAAAATAACCTTCTTTGCTGATTGATAGCCGGTTTATAACGCTTCCAGCATGGCGGCCTTAATAAGTTTTTGCGTGTAGGGCTGCGTGGGTGATGTGAGAATGGTGTGCGTTGCGCCAGTTTCCACAATTCTACCCTCTTTCATCACAATAACACGGTGCGCCAGCGCCTGCACCACGCGCAGATCATGGCTGATAAACAGATAGCTGAGGCCATGTTCCTTTTGCAGTGATTTCAGCAACGTGATGACTTCCTGCTGCGTGGAAACATCCAGTGCGGAAGTGGGTTCATCCATCACGATTAATTTTGGTTTCAAAATCAGCGCCCGCGCCAGCGCGATGCGTTGCCTCTGCCCGCCGGAAAAAGCATGGGGATAGCGATTGATAATGTTATCCGGCAGTTGAACGTGCCGCAGCGCTTCCGCCACCCGCGCCGATTGCTCATCCTTCGTTAAATCCGGGTGATGGATGGCCAGCCCTTCGGCGATAATTTTACCAATCTGCATCCGTGGGTTTAAGCTGCTATAGGGATCCTGAAAAACCATCTGCATGGCGGCTCGCGTGCTGCGCAATGCCGATTTGGAGCGATTGGAGATGGGCTTTCCCAGCAGGAAAGTGAGGCCTTCGTGCCGCTGAAGCTGGAGCAACGCCAGTGCTAAGGTTGTTTTGCCGCTGCCACTTTCCCCAACAATACCCAGTGTTTCGCCCGCGTAAATGCTGAGTGACGCCTGCTTAACGGCGTAGTTCCACTGCTTATTCATGCCCCAGAAGCTTCGTTTTTCAGGGAATTTAACCGTGATATTTTCCGCTTTCAGCAAGGGGGTTTCTTCGGTTTGAAATGGTGGCGGCGGCTTCAGGCACATGGCGGAAATGAGCTGTTTGGTATAGGCATGCTGCGGGCGGATAAATAAATCTTCCGGCTTTCCTTCTTCCACGATTTTACCGTGCTGCATGACCAACACCCGATCGGCCACGCGTTTCACCATTCCCAGATCATGCGTAATCAGAAGCAGGCTCATCCCCAGCTCATTCTTTAGCTTTTTCAACAGTGATAAAATCTCCTCCTGCACGGTCACATCCAGCGCGGTGGTTGGCTCATCGGCAATCAACAGTGAAGGGTTATTGGCAATTGCCATGGCGATCATTACACGCTGCCTTTGCCCGCCGGAAAGCTCGTGCGGGTAGGCATCCAGCCGCTCTATTAAAGCACCAAGCTCCACCTGTTTCAGCAGCTCTTTGATGCGCTGCCGGAGGGTGG
This sequence comes from Alphaproteobacteria bacterium, assembly GCA_030429725.1. Classification (GTDB taxonomy): domain Bacteria; phylum Pseudomonadota; class Alphaproteobacteria; order Rickettsiales; family UBA8987; genus JAUIEX01. The sequence continues at coordinate 1,242 of JAUIEX010000024.1, read as the reverse complement.
ATTTGTCGAGCATGGCCTGATGCAGCGTAATGGCTTCCGCCAGTTGACGGCCAATCGTGTGCAGCGGGTTGAGGCTGCTCATCGGTTCCTGAAAAATCATGCCAACCTTGCCGCCACGAAGTTGATTGAGTTGATGCCGACTTGCCTGCATCACCGCCACATCGCAGAGTAAGATTTCCCCAGTGACCCGCGTTGTTCTTTCATCAAGTAGCCGAAGAATACTGAGTGCTGTCAGGGTTTTGCCGCTGCCGCTTTCCCCCACAATGGCCAGGGTCTCTTCTTTCTGTAACGTTAAATGCACACCGCTGACCACATCGGGGAGCGCCGGATCCATTGTGGTGAAGCGAATGGAGAGGTTATCAATCTGTAAGAGACGAGACGGTTGGTTCATCCTGATCCTAATGGTCGGTTATAGTGCTAAAACTTACAGAAGCGCGTGGCCTGCTGCAAGCGCTGTGCGACGAAAGAAGACGGGCTTTTCCTCTTGTTAGACTTATGACTTGCACCGTCATGGGCTTTTGCGTATAACGCCGCAGTCCGTGGGTGTCGTATGAAGCTTATTTAAGCATCATCGTCAGCGCTTTGAGGTCATGGTCCCGTAGCTCAGTTGGTAGAGCAACTGACTTTTAATCAGTGGGTCACAAGTTCGAATCTTGTCGGGATCACCATCTTTTTCAATAGGTTAGCAGCGTCTGGGCTTGGCAGAGATGCAAATGTTCTACCTATGTTCTACCCGCTAGCCCCAAACTCCCACAACTAAATCCAACACACCCACCACCTACCATCCCCCACACCCCCAAAAAGTAATCTCATAAAACACTGCATTTCTGGACTTAATCCAACAGCTCTGATTACTCTTCGTTATCTCTCATTCTGTATCATCGGATTGATTGCTGAGTGTATGCCTCAACTACAATGAAACTGATTCAGATTGATACAGTGGCAGGGGGTGCAGGGGCCACCCACCCCATGGTGCAGGGCTGTGTATGGTGCTGACATAATTTTGGGAATTTGGGTTTTGCTAGGTTAAGAGTTACCCTTCCCACTCAAAGAAGTCTTCATCCAGTCGTTTAATATGAATTATCTCTTCATCCCTGCATCCAACATTATAACGAACTCGGTAAAATCAAAGAATCATTACTGGTCAACCCCCTATTTATGGTCCAGTTTTAGGTTAGTAGTTTGGGGTTAGTTTGCGCCATTTGTTGTATGTCAGGGGCTTTGTATTCAGGCTCATGGAAC
>JAUIEX010000067.1 GCA_030429725.1 Alphaproteobacteria bacterium | reverse complement strand
CCATATTCGTATTATGGCCTTGTGTGAGGTGGCGCTGATGTTTGCTGAGGACTGGCTTAAAGATGGGGGCTGCTTTGTGGCTAAGGTGCTTCAGGGCGGAACGGAAAATCAAATGCTGAATAATATGAAATGCATGTTCAAAACCGTGAAACATTTTAAGCCGGAGGCCAGCCGGAAAGATTCGGCGGAGATGTATGTTGTGGCGCAGGGCTTTAAGAAACATCAATAATAGTAAATATAAGGGTAGTAGTTTTCATCAAAATCCTGAGAGGTTTTTTCTTCCTCATAGGGAATAACATTGTCCGTCGCGAAGGGCTGGTAAACCCCCTTAGTATCCTGATGATTGCCATAATTCTTTAACGGATAATAATTGCTGTCATTATCCTGATAGGGCGAGACCATTTGGCCGTCATCGGTTGTGCCAAAGAAATTCCCATTAATTTCCGGCGCAGCTGGTGTTGTGGATTCATTGTCATCGGCTAAATTCTCCGGGATAACATAATGGTTATCATTATCCCTAACATTCAGCATGGGATTAGCGATTGGTGTTCCTTTTTTAAAACCGGCAGATTTTTCTTCAATTAATTTGTTAATATAATTAACATATTCAGACTGATAGCCTTTAACTGAGGGTTGGTATGGCAATGCGCCGTAGCGTTCGCAGGTGCTGATTGCTGTGATGAGTAAAAGGCAAAATACGAGATGAAGCGATGTTGAAGCAAGAGACGGCACACGCTGCCATCTCCAAATAAAATTAGGATGGATTATTTTCATATCCTTCAATGGTCGGCGTATAGGGCTGAACGGTCCACGGCTGACACGCCGAAAGCGTGGAAAATAAAACAATGCTAATGGTAACTTTAGTAATCATAGATCGGATCATATTGATAGGAATCATCATTATCCGTTGGGTAAGGTTGAATAGGAACCGGATAAGGATCGATTGGCTGTGGTTGTTGGTAGCCATTGGGGTTGGCATAAGGCTGTGTTGGCACCGGCGCAACGGGAGCTTGTTGCTGATATTGCGGCTGTGCCTGATAATATTGCTGCTGCGGCTGGGCTTGTGGCTGAACCTGCTGTGGCTGAACCTGTGGTTGCGGGTTATATTGGTACTGATTATAGTAATCCAGAGGATTTGCCCGCTGCACGGGAGCCTGTTGTGCGTTACCAGCTTGCGGGGACGCAACCGCCAGTAAAATTAGAAAAGCCAGTAAAAATAGGTGTTTTTCTTTGATCATCATTCGATATCCTTGTTACATTATACAAAATAATCACATGATTACGAATTATTCCACTAATTAACATTTAGTAAGATGTAAAAACTATTCAAGTGGTGCATGGATGTCTTAGTCTGCAATTTCAAGGAGTAAATCATGATTAAACCGGTTGAAGTGGCTGTTTTTCCAGTTGGCGGCCTAGGAACGCGCTTCTTACCTGCGACAAAATCCATTCCTAAAGAAATGCTTCCTGTGGTTGATAAGCCACTGATTCAGTATGCGTATGAGCAGGCAAAAGAGGCTGGAATTAAGCAATTTATCTTCATTACCGGGCGCAATAAAAATACAATCACCAACCATTTTGACCATGCTTTTGAGTTGCAAAAAGTGTTGGATGAGAAAGAGAAGAAAGCCATGCTTTCGCAGGTGAAAGATTGGCTGCCAGAGGCTGGAAATATCGCCTTTATCCGCCAGCAAGAGCCAAAAGGGCTTGGGCATGCCATTTATTGTGCGCATCATTTTATTGGCGATCGTCCGTTTGCCGTATTGCTTGCCGATGAGATGTATCTTTCAGAAAAACCATTTATGAAATCCATGGTTGATATTCACAATCAATATGGCGGAAATGTGATCGGTGTTGGTGAAGTTTCAGAGGAAAAAGTTTCAAGTTATGGGATTGTTGCGCCTTCTGGGGCAACGGATGGCGATTATTTTACAATCAAAGGAATGGTTGAAAAACCGAAGTCGGAAGACGCGCCATCGCGGTTTTCCATCAGCGGGCAATATATTCTGCAGCCCGAAATTTTTCACTATATTGAGCAAGCCAAGGCAGGCAAGGATGGTGAAATTCAGCTGACGGACGCATTGAATGCCATGGTAAAAGATGTGCCAACCAGAGCCGTGCCATTTCGCGGCATGCGCTTTGATTGTGGAAATAAACAGGGTTTTCTGGCGGCCAATATTGCCTTTGCGCTGTCACGAAAAGATATGCGTGAGGAAACGCTGGAAACATTAAAAACATTGGTTAATCAGGCTGATGACATTCCCGTTCAATGAAGAGACAGCGAAGTTAGCGCTTCAGGTTGCCGGTGCGGAGCTTGATGTACTGGAGGAGCTGATGGAGCGTTATACCGTGTCTGTTCAGTCGCAGGGGGAAGAAGCCGCCGATGATGCCGGCGTGATGGTAGTGGAATGCATCAACATGATCTATCAGAAATTGGTGAATGAAGCCAAAGTCTCGGAAGAAGAGGCGGAATTATACACGCAATATCTTATCCTTGAGGGCATGAAAAAAGCGATGCCATAAGCTGTTGCTGAGGATTGCACCGGGTTTTTAGTCTCTGAAATTAATAAACTGCAATGGTAGGTCAAGATTCATCTCTTTAACATGCGCCATAACCGTTTGTAAATCATCTCTTTTCTTGCCATCAACTCGCACTTCCTGCCCGCGAATGGATGCCTGAACTTTCAGTTTCTTGTCTTTTACCATCTTGGTAATTTTCTTGGCCGTCTCCTGGTCAAGCCCTTGCTTTATCGTAATAGTTTGACGAATACTATTGCCGGTTGCCTGTTCAATTTTATTAAACTCCATTGCCTTTGCATCTAACTTGCGGCGGACAAAATTGGCTTTCAAAAGATCCTCAACTGCGCGGCGTTTGGTTTCGTCCGGCGCAAGAATCACCAAACTATCATCCTTTTCCTCAACGGTCGTATTCGTTCCTTTGAAATCAAAACGGGTTCCAATTTCACGAAGTGCACCCTGCACGGCATTTTTCACTTCCTGCATATCTACTTCCGAAACAATATCAAAACTTGGCATCATAAACTCCTTTCATTAACGTGAGGTTGGATATGGTTTATTCTTTCTGGGATCAATGAAGATAAAGCGCTTATCCGGCAGTGGCTGATTGAGTGTCGGATTAATGAAATCCAGTGTTAGGGCTTTGTTTGCCGGGTCAAACTGGATGGCGCGTTTTAACTGCATTGGGTTGCGATCAAAGCTTAAAATCAGCATCGCATTTTTCCAATCCTCATTATCCGTTTCTGCAGAAAGCACAATGCGAATGCTGTTCCGGGTTGCCTCAATGCCATGAATAGTGGCATTTTTCAGAGGGTCTTCTGATGAGTAAAGCAGGATATTCAAAGGAGTGTCCGGGACATCTGCGTATGTTACTTCTTCCAGTAAATAATCATAATAGGTAAGTTTGTTATCTCGAATTAAAAGCATGACAGGCGCCGGAGTTCGGTATTCCCAGCGTGCTTTCCCTGGGCGTTGAATCCACACCTCGCCTTTGCCGCGCTGCCCATTTTCGCCCACTTGCACAAAGCGTGAACTGAAAGTTTTGAAGCTGGACAGATAGTGACTAATCGCGCGGATTTCATTAGCATAGCGCTCGCGCAATTCGGCATCATTAAATAAATCTGCTTCCAGTGAAGTTTCTGCCATGGGCGAGGCAGGCTCTTCAGCCAAAACTGGCGTGAATGACAGCAGACTCAGCAGAATTATTAATGTGAAAAGCCGTCTCATGCGGATGTTTTAGCATGGATTGACGTTGGGTCGAGCAGATTTAAGGTGTCATCAATTATCGCCGATAAGTATTTCGCGTTTTCCGGTGTGGCCGGGTTCGCTTAAAATGCCCTCTTTTTCCATTTGCTCAATAAGATTGGCGGCTCGGTTATAGCCAATTTTAAGAGCACGTTGAATATAACTTGTTGATGTTTTGCGCTCTTTTAGGACAATTTGAACGGCTTTGTCATAGAGATCATCACCGCTATTGCCAAAACCATCATCCGCAAGGCTGCCGCCAAAATCATCCTCTTCAGCGGTAACGTCGGTAATA
>JAUIEX010000023.1 GCA_030429725.1 Alphaproteobacteria bacterium | reverse complement strand
ACCATCCGAGCAGTTTCGCGGCGTAGTGCTTTTTGCGGAGAGAAAAACTCCACCGTTTTATCGATAATATTACTCATGATTAAAATCCGCTAAGGCTGCTTGTTGGTTTTGCTTAATCGTTTGCTCAAAGGCATTCACGCGTCGTTCCCAATATTGAATCTGCTCGCGTATTTCTTTGACGTTGGCGAGTGTCAGGCTGCGTCCATTCATCGAATAGCTTTGCCCTTTGGCAACGGCGAGGTCTGCAGCGATCCACGCGTCTAGTGCGTCATTCGCCTGTGATAATGTTAAAGCCATAGTCAGTCCTTGATTGAGTTGATAATTGCTTGCCCGATTGCTTCGGGAATTTGTGGCACTACGGCGTTTCCGAGTGCTTTAAGTCTGTCCACCCGCGTGGAAAACCCATCACTACCTCTGCAAATGAGGGGTTGAGGTATATCGGGTCGGTTGAAGTAGTCCTCAGTCCTTCTGACATCTTCGCACCACGAAAATGCTTGCTGCCCACATAGCGATTGCGGTTCGCTCCTTTGAACTCGTTTGCACCCATCGTCGGTAGTAACCGCACCAGTCGAGCCAGCCCCACGCTTCCTGCTGTTCCCTGACCGTTGATCTTCCTCGGCATGCCCGTCTTGGTGATGTAATATTGATCGTTCTTGCCGATAATCGCTCCCTGCCTCGCATCGCTTGCCATCGGTGTGGGCAATAATCCACACTCGGTCTCGTCTGTGGGGTGCGCCGACGGCACAAGCTGGAATAACAAATGGCTGCACGGTGTAGCCTTCATGCTCCAGGTCAATCTTCGTGCGGGTGAATGCCAGATTGACGAAGTTAGCAACGTTTTCACCAACAACCCAAGTGGGCTGCGCTTGCTGAATGATTCGAAACATCTCCGGCCAGAGGTCGCGGTCATCTTCCGTGCCTTTTTTGCGTCCGGCAACGGAGAATGGCTGGCAGGGGAATCCACCGCAGACAAGGTCGATCCGTCCTTTGTAAATAGGTCTTTCTGCATCGTATAATATTCCGTTTTCATAGCGTAGCTGCCGAATATCCTGAGCAATCGGCACATGCGGCCAGTGCTTGCTTAAGACATCTCGGCAAAATGGTTCAATTTCACAAAAGGCGATAGTGGTAAGGCCAGCACGTTCCAGCCCAAGGGAGAAACCGCCGATACCAGAGAATAAATCCAGTACCGTCAGTTGCTCATCCATCATAATTTCCTAATTAAAGTTCCAGTCATCCACGCCGATCCACTGACCAGCTTTTTTCGTTTGTTCTTCCTCGGTTTTTTGTTTACCGAGGCGGTTAATCTCTTGCGCTGCTGCCAGCTCCTGCAGATTCGGATTCAGAATATGCAGCGCAGCCAAGCCGTACACGCGGCAGTCCAACGCCTCATTGCGTCTACCTTTCGGTATCACCCAAATGCGAGTGGGATGCCCGTTTACAAAACGGGTCTGTATGCGCTCGGCAGTGAGCTGTTTGAAATACTCCTCCGGATAATCCGCAGGGAAATGGCAATAGCCAGCTCCAGGCTGGTGAATCTTCAGCCGTGAATAAATCATCTGCTTGGCGGTGTCCGTACCGAGAGTAAACAGCTTCACGCGCAACTTATTGCTTTTGCTGAACTTGCTAACCAGCGGTTTACCAATTTGGTTTGCACCTTTAATCGCAAAGATGCGGTTATGCTCACGCGCTTTGCAATATTCATAAACCTTCTGCGTATGGTGACCGCCTGTATCGACACATCCAGCACCAATCTTCAACACGCGATCATCCGAACTTTTAATTGTCTGCGCGAATAGCTTATCGAGATCATCCCAGACCTTACCCGCAGCAGGGTCACCATGCAGCACATGATATTGCAGCGACCAACTTTCCTGACCAACGCCCCAGCCGATTACTTCGGCTTCTAGGCGATCACCCTGGACATCCACGCCCACCGTAATCACCATCACACCTTCTGGTGCAACGCGACCCCAGTTTTCTTTGCGCTGGAGCAATCCGGAAGGGTCAATACCATCGGTGGCTTCTTTCCATGTTTCGCCGAGCGATGTATTGACCCACACCTTAAGCGTTTCTGGTAGGCGTTTGGCTTTCAGAAAATTGATCACCATCTCCGTCCATTTCACCCATGGGCTGTATAGCTCCGAGATGTGAAACCCTGCCACGCCGTTAAGCTCTGCTTCAGCTCGCCATTCGCCGCGTGAGAGCATCCATATTTTATCGCTCTCCTGCAGCTTTGCCTGGCAATGCTCACATTCATAATGCGTATCTTCCAGCTTCTCCTTATCAAACTTAATCTGCGCCCAGCAGAGAATCTGAAACGCTCCACATTCTGGGCATGGCACATAATATCTGCGCTGATCGCTTTGCTGGTAGCGCGATTCAATCTTGCTTTCGCCTTCTACCGTTGGGGTGGAGGCAGATACCAGCAGCCGATTCCAAAAGGTGGTGGTGCGTTTATAAGCCAGCGAACCAGGGTCACCTTCCGTACCAGCCGAATGCGGGTAGCGGTCTTCTTCATCGAGCAGCACAATCCGAATCGGGCGCGATGCCAGCGAGGATGGACTGTTTGCACCTGCCATGGTGATATGCCCACCAGGGAATTTCTTATGCAGCAGCGTGTTGTTGCTATCACGGCTTCGTGGGTCGCCGAATAACTCCATCAGCACATTAGAATCACGAATCATTGGCGCGAGGCGATCTTTACTCCATGTCTCCGCCATATCCAGCGTGGGCTGAATGAGCAGCATCGGCGATGGGTCTTGATGGGTGTAATAGCCGATCACATTATTGATGATCTCCGTTTTACCCACCTGCGAAGAGGTCATCAGCACCACCTCGCTAACCCCAGATTCATTCACCGCATCCATCATGCCGCGCTGATACGGTGCGCGATCCGTTACCCATTTGCCAGGTTCACTACTGGCCTCTGGACTGAGTTTACGATATTCATCCGCCCACTGGCTCACCGTCAGTTCCGGTGGAGGAGTCCACGCTTTCATCACCGTCTGGTTCAACTGCTTGTATGTCTTCGTCCTCCGCTTCATAATTTGCCAGCTCCAATAACGCCTCGTGTATCGTGCGCTTTAAGAATTTCTCCACCTCTTCGGGGTCTTTAAGGTTTGCAATCTGGTATGCCGTTTTGGTGGGTATGCCGAGCAGCTTCGCCCTGCATGCCGTGACCATCTGAACCCAGTCCGCTTCAATCCGTTCTACCGTCACCAGCTGACCCGTTCGCTCTGCCAGCTCAATCTCTGCCATGTCCGCTTGCGCTTTTAATAATCGGGCGCGTTCATGATGCGTATCCTGCGGAGCAGCACCTTTACCAAAGGCGCGTTGCTGTAGATAATCGATGTAAGAGCGTACGCAGCCGATTAACTCATACTGATTCTTCTCCGGCTTCGGGATAACACCATCCCGCGCCAACTGCTGCACCCTGCGTTCGGTCAATCCAAACAGCTTGGAGATGGTTGAAACTGGATACTGCGTCGGCATCTAACATCCTCTTTTTAATCGCTTTTATCAGTCGAATTGACTTGATTAATCTGCTGAATGAAGCGTTCATAAGATTGTCCTAAGCGACACGTTGTTAATTAAATCAAGGAGATAACCATGACCAAACTATCCGATACCCAAACCAAATTACTAACCGAAGCAGCAGCCAACCCAACGACCTGCATCACCAGCTTCATGGCAGAAATTAAGAACCCCATGATTCGTCAGAAGAGCCTGGATTCCATGCTTGCCAAAGGCATGATTGAAAAACAGGACGATACCTATCGCATCACTGACGCTGGTAAAGCAGCAATTGGCAACGCGCCGCAGCAGGACGCAACGCAAGAGGACGCACCGAAGCGCGAAACCAAACAATCGATTATCATCTCGCTACTAGAACGCGAGGAAGGGGCAACGCTTGCCGAATTGCAAAAGGCCACCGAATGGAAACCCCATTCAGTGCGTGGGCATTTGTCCAACATGCGTCGCAAGCAAAAAGCCAACATCGAAACCACCACCAACAGCGATGGCAACCGCGTCTATCGTATCACCGATAATCAGGATGCCGCCTGACGCTTTTTGCTAATCGCAGCAAATGACTTCTTTTCACCGGACAGCATTGCTTCGCTGCCGGTGAACTCTTCCCAGCGTTTGACAATCACATCACAGTAAATTGGGTCTAGCTCAATGAGCCGAGCCTGACGTTTCAGTTTCTCACAGGCAATCATCGTCGTTCCCGATCCACCGAAGCTATCCAGTACGATATCCTTGGTTTTACTAGAATTCTCCACCGCCTTGCACACCAACTCCACTGGCTTCATGGTCGGGTGCAGGTCATTGGTCTTTGGCTTATCATAATGCCACAAATCGCTCTGATCACGCGCACCGCACCAGAAGTGTTTATTCCCATCAGGCCAGCCATAGAGGATTGGCTCGTATTGGCGTTGATAATCGGAACGACCCATGGTGAAGTGATTCTTACCCCAGATGATAAAGGTCGACCATTTACCGCCAGCATCTACAAAGGCGCGAAACAACGTATGCAGTTCGGAGGAGGACATACAGATGTAGAGCGCACCTTTGCAGACTTTGACCATCTCGGTACATGCATCATTCAGAAACTTCTGAAAATCATCGCCCAGATTGTCATTCTTAATCTTGCGCTTGTTGCCGCGCACATTGTCTTTCATGGTCTGACCATAATCGACATTGTAAGGCGGATCGGTAAAGACCATATCCGCCAGCTCATCTTTCATCAGAGCCTTCATGGTTTTAGCTTTGGTACTATCACCACAAATCAATCGATGATCACCGAGCAGCCAGATATCACCTTCCTTGGTGGTAGCCACGGCAGGAGCTTCCGGCACTTCGTCATCATCGGTCAAGCCATCCATTGTTGCACCATGGAGCAGCTCTTCCAGCTCAATCGCTTCAAAGCCAGTCAGATCTAAATCAAAATCCATCTCACTTAATTCGCCGAGTTCAATCGCCAGCAACTCCTCGTCCCACTCGGCATCCTCATGGGTACGGTTGTCAGCCAGCCTGTAAGCCTTTATCTGCGCCAGTGTGAGTCCAGTGGCAACATGGACGGGAACTTTCTTTAACCCTAGCTGCTGGGCCGCCAGAAGGCGCGTGTGGCCCGCTATAATAACCATTTCCTCGTCCACCACGATGGGTTGACGGAAACCATACTCTTTGATGCTGGCTGCGACTTTGACCACCGCACCATCATTCCGGCGGGGATTGCGGACATACGGAATCACCCGACCGATATCTGTCAGTTCTACTTTCATAATAATCCTGATTTAGTTGATAAATTCTGTGTATCCGTCAGCCAAACGAAATGGCCGCAGATACCCCATTTCGCTGTTTTGATACCTAAGCTTTTGTTATCTAAAGGATTGGATGCCTCCCAAACGAAACGAAATGGTTTTTTACGTTCTGACCCTAGGAAAACAGTGCGCCTGCCGCGTACCCGCAGGGGGGACGGGTCGGGAGTACCTTTTGCTCAATCCACTGGATTGCTTTGTTTTTCAACGGCTTCGGATGCGTTTTGCATAGAATGCGAGGTTGCGAGCGAACTCAATGGGCAGTCGTTCACGCACCTTGGCTTCCATCACGGCTCGGTTAGCATTTCGTTTGAAGGTCTCTTTGATGCCTGGACCGTGCATCATCCGCACCGGCAAACGTGATTTTCCTTTGCGCGTGTACACCGTTGTCTTGCTGCTGCCCGAACGAATCGGGGCGATGAACGCTTTTTTATATGTCTTACTCTTACCAAACACCTTGGTCTTCACAGGGCCGCGCTTACCACCGGCTTGTTGAGTTGGCTTCTTACTGCCCACCACGTACTCAATCAGTTGCAGCTGACGACCCGATGCCACCAGCGTTGCCCACATCATTTTGAAGCTGGCGCGGCGTATCGCAATGCGACGCTTGACCCCAGCTTGTCTGCTGCCCAGCTGCGGTGCAATGTGCTTGGCACTCGCCACCTTTGCACTGGCCGCCACACGGTTGATCGTCTTCACCGTTGCTTGTGGTGCTGCCTTCACCTCAAGCGCAGTTAAGCTCCGCCTCAATTTCTTGAGGTCGTGTTGAATTGTGATGTCGAAGGTCATGTTTTTATTTCGATGCAATATTTAATGAATATTGACCAGCTTCCCTATGGTAGTGCTGACCAATGCAAAGTTCTGAAGCATCCAGCTCCTCCGTAATTACTTCGGATCGTGCGGTAAAAATCACTTGATGAACCACATCAGCATTTTCACTTCGTGAAATGACGTCTTGATGAAATTGATGCACACGCTCTGTTTCCAAGCCACTATCTTCAATATTATCCATTATGATAAACCGTGGGTAACGCATGAATGATTTCTCAAGTGATATTAAAAATAGCGAAAAGAAAAAGGCATTCTTTAGATAAGTTCTCGTGCTAGCCGCTGGGGAAGTTTTGCCGATGGCAAAAATATCTTCTTTACCAAAGTCAAACACTATGCGCTCTACATCGGACAGTTCTGGATTTGGATCATTTTTTATGAGAGCAACTGTGGTATCATTAATGGCAGTGTAAACTATACCTCTCCTTTTCTCTCTCAATGAATCAGCTGCTTTGATTGCATCTTTGATTCTAGAAATTTCAGAGTTTAGTGAGGCTTTTAATTTACTAATGTCATCAATTTTTGATGCTAGTTTTTCTTTATCGTAATTATCCTGAATGGCTCTATCAATATAGCCCACACGTGCAATAAGGTTACGAACTTCTGCCTCTATAGGACTGACCGAGTTCACGTAATTGATATGCTTTCGCTCCAGTTGAGAAAGTGTAGCCTTTGATTTTTTTAGTGCCGATTGTATATCGTCTAGCTTCTTTTTCTTGCGCTCGAGAATAGCTTCAGATTCACGCTTCTGAAAAAGAATCTCATTTTGCATTTTAAAGTAACCAGTGGCTCTGTTCTCGTCTTCAATATCCGATTTGCACAAACCACATTGATGTGAGGCGTAGTCTTCTCCTACCAGCTGAAGGCAGGATGGGCAAAATGTAAAGTCAATGCTGCCCAATGCCTTAGTGATTTCTGTAGATGCAGAAAGTGCATCTAGGCGAATATTTAAAGACTCTATAAATTCTTTGGAATCTTCCGTTTCAAATACTAATGCATTTTGTTCTTCCTCATAGGCATGGATGGTTTTTTTCAGGCTGGTTAATTCTTTTTGAATTTTTCGATACTCTTTTTTAGCTTCTGATTTTGCGGCAGTATTATCCTCGGAATACAACTCTTGGATTTTACCTTCTATACTTTCCTTTTCATCAACAAACTTTGCTGTATCCTGTTGAATATGAGTAAGACTTACATCCATTTCTGATGATCCTAGAATCCGGTAAATTTGAGATAACTGACCATTATATTTACTGAATTCTTTTTCTTTATCTGCCAGTTGCCTGCGTAGATCATGCAACTCAAAGTCATCAATACCCAGCAGCAGATCACTAATGGCTTGTTTTTTCGAATTGCCTTCAGGGTGTGACTGACTAACAAAGATTTTATCTGCCGAAGTATATTGATCTTCGTATAAAAGCCTAAGAACATCATGGATGGTTATGTTCTCACCTCGATCTGTTTTTTCTTCTGGTAATCCCAACAAGTTGAAAATTATCTCTGAGTAAGATTTTTGATTGTTAGTACGTCGGTTGGGATACCTTACCCAATGATCATGGCTATTTAGAGCATCTTCATAGCTGCCTTCAAATATATTAAGTGCTGGGCTACCTTCTTCTTCGATCGGGCGTTTAAATGTGAATACGCTTCCATTGATTTCTAGTTCCGCAAAGACATAGTCACACAGCAGAAACTCATCTTTTTTTTCTTTAAGCGCACCCCCCAAAACATAAATAATGCTTTCTACAATGGTGGTTTTTCCACTGCCATTCTCACCACGGATGATATTTACCCCCTTGTGAAAGGCTTCATTATAAATAATATGCTTCCCGCGACTTATAATTAGCCGCTGCAATATCAATGTTGGTTTAAACAACGTCATATCTATATTCCATTAAGCCTGTTCTGGCTTTTAGTCCATGTGTCCCTTTTGTAGGGATATTTACAAGCACATTCGTGAGAAACTCATACCACTCTTCCGCTCTAAACTTTGTATCCTCAATAAGCTGTTTTACTTCTCTTGGTAAAATTTGGAATCGGATTTTAATCCTTCCATCAAGAAAAGGCTCTTTCTCTACGAGTCCTTTTGCAATTAGTGATTTAATAGTTTGCTCCTGAATTTCAGATAACTCAAAAAGCAACCTTGAAGCAGAGGGTAGGTTTTCATATGGCGCGGGAATGGCGCGTAACGCGGTGCGGTGATGAACTAACTCTTGCGGTAATGACATTTTAGAAATCAGGTGGGGAAACAAAACATAAAAATCTAAGATTTTTAGTCGCTCCCAGCTAACATCATCAGCATCTATGTCCTTCATCAGACATAAAATTCTGAAGGTGCAATGGCCTGAATCATGTATTGGGTGGTATGTCAGCATTATTATAATTCCATTCAATATGACAGTTGCCAGTAAGAAAGTAGAGCATCCCCTTGATCTCTCTGACATTATGCTCAAGTACAGTACCGACTAGGTCAGCATATATTATGTTTATGATTGCAAGTACTTCTGCTTCCACTTGCTGAAGCGATGCACCGCTCTTTAGTAGAGGCTTAATTTTATGCAGATAATCCAGTTTTATTTTGCACAAGACATGAGCATACGCATCCTGCGCCTGTTCAGAAAGACTGTTTTTAACCAGCAACTTAGTAAATTTTTCTTTTAGCTCTTCTGCCTCGTGAACTTCATCAGCACGATCTGCATCAGTTAGTTTTGTCTTCAAATCTCTTTGTTCATCGGGGTGAGCAGAGTTGATTAAATGGCTTAACTCTCCAATGCATTGAGCAAAATCGGGGTCGTGAAGACAATCTTCTTTGAGAGCTTCTATTTTTTCCCGTAATGGGGTCTTCTGAGAATTATTGACATAGGTATTCTTATGAATATCGCCGCCAGCAATATCCCCCGTTTGTGTTTGGTTCCCATGTAGCTCATTGCCAGCCATCAACTCTCATCTTTATATATATTCCCACCAGCAATATCCCCACCAGCAGCATTATCCTTCAGCACATTTTCCTGCTTAAGTATCTCTCCTTTTTCAGGTGCTTTGCCTTTAAAAATATCAGCACCTGCAATATCTCCAGCAGCTTGATTTTTTTTCAACTTGTTTTTGCTATGACTTTTTCTACCTACAAATAACCAGAGTAGCCACCCTCCAGCAAAAATGCCGATTAAAGTTAGCAGGATATCAAATAGTGTCAGTTCGCCTAAAGCCATGATTTTATGATACAAATATGTTTGTTAATCTCCTTCCAAGCATATCTGTAATTCAAAATATTGCAATGCTGTACTACCACGCCTTATCTCAGGCCGCCAACCGCTGCTCTCTCGCCTTGAATATTAAAGCCCAGTCCTGTAAAACCTCAATCAAGTGGTTCGAACTTTTTCGGTTTGTGTCCGCCATTTGCCGCAGCCGCGAACGAAGTGAGCGTTGCGAGGCTTATGCCCGCTGAAGCTCCGTCAGGAGCGTTGGGTTGGCTTCGCGCATAACAACCAAGTCATTGATATATAAGTGTTTAAGTTGGCTATGAAGTGGCGCGTATCTTTATCGTGTTACTTCACAGCCCATTCGGCGCAAACTAACTCTTTTCCGGCATCCTCATGCAATTTCGCGGTAGGTATCAAGTGTCAGGAACTCTTTCAATGTGTCCTGTAAAACCAGATTTTTTAGCAAATCGGCAGCTTTTTCAATGGGAAGCGCGTGCGGTAATTCGGTGGGCAGGCGGGCAAGTTCCTCCTCCAAAAATTGCAGGAACCGCGCCTGGGTAATTTTCTCTCTCTCATTTCCATCAGGGGGAACCTTGCCGATGGCGGCCTCGTAATGCACCCACTGCCAGAGCTGAGTGCGGGCAATCTCTGCCGTTGCGGCGTCTTCCATCAGGTTGTAAATAGGAACGCAGCCTTTGCCGGTAAGCCAGTTTGCCATATAAATAATGCACACACTGATATTGTTGCGGATGCCGTCTTCAGTGATTTCTCCCGCAGGAACCGCCAGTAAGTCCTTGGCCTGAACCTCAATATCAAGTTTTTTGCTCACCTGATTTTTTGAGCCCTGCAGAATGGAGTCGAAGGCGCTGAGTGCCGTTTCAATCAGCGCCGGGTGGGCAACCCATGTGCCGTCATGGCCTTCGCGTGCCTCGCGCGTTTTATCCCTATGCACCATTTCAAGGGCATTGCTATTTGCCTGTTCATCATCTTTAACCGGAATAAAAGCGGCCATTCCGCCCATGGCAAAAGCGCCCCGCCGATGGCATGTTTTAATCAATAGTCGAGCGTAGCTTTCCATAAATGGCTGTGTCATTGTGATTTGATGACGGTTGGGCATGATGTTGGCCGGCAGGTGCGCGTGGCGTTTGATGTAACTAAAAATATAATCCCAACGTCCGGCATTAAGGCCAACAATGTAATTTTTCATGCTGTGGAGAATTTCATCCATCTGAAAGGCGGCATCAATGGTTTCAATTAAAACGGTGGCTTTGATTGCGCCTTCCATAATATCTAAATAGTTCTCTGAAAACTTAAATATATCGTTCCAACATGCTGATTCCTTGTGGCTTTCAAGTTTTGGGATGTAGAAGTATGGCGCTGATTTTTTTGCAATCAGGGCTTGTGCGTTATTGAAGAAATAAAGCCCAAAATCAATGAGAGCCCCAACGGTTGGCATGCCATTGATAAGGAAGTGCTTTTCCTCTAAGTGAAGCCCTCTTGGGCGGACAATAACGGTTGCAAGTTTTTCTGACGGGTAGGTATCATTCGGGCGATAGTTTTTTGCCCCGGAGGAGTAGGTGAGGGCATCACGGGTGAGTTCATAGAGTGATAGCTGGCCGTCCAGGATATTATGTAATGTTGGTGTCAGAGCATCTTCAAAGCACGCCATGTAAACTTTTGCGCCGGAATTAACGCCATTAATGATCATTTTTCGTTCCGCAGGGCCGGTAATTTCAACGCGCCTGTCGCGTAATTCCTCTGGAATGCCGGCAATTTTCCAACTTTCGTCATTCCGTATCGCGGCGGTTTCGGCTAAGAAATCGAGTGATTTTTTTCCCTGGCGAATGGCCGCTGCATTGGCCGTGCGCTCGTGCAGAAGGCGGCTGATCCTCTCTGCGAAATTGTCGTGCAGGGCGGATAGAAACGTAAGGCAATCTTCGCTAAGGATGGCGGAAAATTCGGGGGTAACGTCGTTTGCTAACTTTAACATGGTATGCTCCTATTGCGATCTAACCATTCTGAGTAAGGAATGACAAGTCGGATTTGTATAAATTTTCATTCGCCACCTTGCCGATGATGATGATGGCCGGAGATAGAATTTTATGCTCGACTATCTGGGCTGAAATATTATGTAAAGAGGACTGAATTTTCCTCATTGCGGGCAGTCCGGCTTGCTCTATAACTATCGAGGGAGTATTTTTATCTAATCCATTTTCTATTAGTTTATCAGTAATATATTTAATATTCCTTATGCTCATATATAGAATCAAACTATGATTATTCTGCGCAAGTGCGTGCCAATCATATTCCTGCGGCAGGCCATTTTTTGTATGCCCGCTGATAATCGTTATTCCCATAGAGAGATCACGGAAGGTAAGCGGAATGTGATATTCCGCCGCCGCAACCTGGAAGGCGCTGATGCCGGGAATAACTTTAACGGAAATCTCACGCTGTTTCAGGTAGGCCAGCTCTTCTCCTCCACGCCCATAGATAAAAGGATCCCCGCCTTTCAGGCGAACAACGTTATACCCCTGTTTGGCATGCTGATAGAGACATTCATTAATTTCTTCCTGTGTGAAATAGGCATTGCCCGGAGCCTTGCCGGCATAGATAACGGTTACATTATCAGGAATTAAGGAAATAATATCATTCGCAACAAGGCGATCAACCACGATAATATCGGCCCAATCGGTTATTAAGGCATGTGCTTTCAGGGTCAGTGTATCAGCACAGCCTGCTCCTGCGCCAACAAGATAAACTTGCGGCTTATCTCCCATACGGAATTTCTATGCGGCTTGTGACGGAGAAACTTTATACTGACACTCTGAATCGACCCATGAAATATTGCCATCTTTGCGGCGATAGACGAGATTGACCGCATTGGTTTTCTTGTTGATAAACATCAGCGCCGGTAAGTCGGCAAGATTCATGCGCATCACAGCATCGCTAACGGTAAAAGTTTCAATAAGCGTTTGTTTTTCAGCGATAATAAGAGGGTTGTCGTCATCCATTTCCTGCCCGTCATCAGCTAAAACATATTTTGTAGCGCTGGCCGGAAGCATATCAACAGCGCTGCCCTGATCATTGCGCTGATTAATAAGCTTACGCTTGTAACGACGGAGCTGCTTTTCAATTTTTGAGACACATTGATCAAAAGCGGAGTAAATTTCATCCGTCTTGGCCTGCGCTTTAATCATCATATTTTTCCCCGTACCTTCATTGCAAATAATATCGCAGCTAAAAAGGTGGGCTTCTTTTGAAAAGGTAACATCTGCAAAAATTGCCCGATCAAAATATTTTGATACCGCGCCGGAAAGTTCAGTATCTGCATATTCCTGAAGGCTTTGGCCAACACTTAAATTACGACCGGAAATTGTAATTTGCATAATAGACTCCTTGGTGAGTGTTTGTTTTAATGATCTGTCGCTAAAAAGCTAGTCATTACTTGCTTTATCATTGTATCACAGCGTTGATTGTAGCTTAAGCTGTTTTCGCCTGACGGAAGATGAAGGAATGTTGAGTGCATCTCGGTATTTTGCAACAGTGCGCCGCGCCACAGCGAAGCCTTGTTCTTTTAGAATGCCAACCAGCGCATCATCTGAGAGAATATTTTGAATGGTTTCCTTCTGAATTAGATGTTTGATTGCTTCTTTAACCACGTGACTGGAGCTCTCCATTTCGCCCTCTTCTCCTCCAACGCCGGACGAGAAAAAATAGCGTAATTCAAAGATACCCCTGGGTGTTTCCATATATTTACCATTAACAACACGCGCTATCGTGCTTTCATGGACGGCAACTTTTTCGGCAATGACGCCCATGGTCATGGGTTTGAGGGAATAGATGCCCTCCTGGAAAAAAGCATTTTGAGCTTCCACAAGTGCTTTTGAAACTTTGAGTAACGTTTCAGCACGTTGATTGAGTGTTTTGGTAAGCCAATTTGCGTGACTTAGCTTGTCGGAAAGATATGTTTTTTCAGCCGAATCCTTTGTGCCCTTGCGGGTTGAGGCATAATATTGGCGATTGACTAAAACTTTGGGAAGGTTCTTGTCGTTAAGTTCAATATGCCAATGCCCTTTACCGTCTGGCGTTAAAGTGACGTCGGCCTGAATGGCGGAAACATCATTTTGAATGAATGAGTTTGCAGGCTTTGGCTTCAGAAGGCGAATCTCGCTAATAGCATTTTTCAACTCAGCTTCTGTAATACCACAATATTTTATCAGCGCCGGGAAGTTAGCGCTGGCAACATAATCAAGATGTTCGAGTATTTTTTGCATTTCTTTTGTGAGTAGATTTTTTTCCTGAAGTTGAATGGCAAGGCATTCCTGTAATGAGCGACAAAAAATCCCCGTTGGGTCACACTCCTGTTGAAGTTTTTGAATGATTTTCTCAATATCATTGGGCTGGCAGTTTAATTTTTCTGCCAAAGTTTGGGATATTTTTTCAGGCAGATAGCCATTTTCATCCAGGCGATCCATCAGTGCAAACGCAATGCCACGCTCTGCCGGATTAGAAAAAGACATGTGAATCTGCTTTGAGAGATGCTCATGGAGTGATTCTTCTTCGCTGAGGGTCTGCTCCATCCAGCTAACAGGGTCGTAGGATGAATCTGGCTGAGAGCCGCTTTGTCTGTAATCTTCAGTGGAGCGATCAAAAACATCGTCTTGTGCTTCTTTAGACTCCATCGATTCAAAGCTGTCAGGCTCATTATCCTGCTCATTATTTAATGGCAAGGGATCCGCCATGTTTTCATCAACATCCTGCCCCTCCTGAAGCTCAAGAAAAGGGTTCTCAACAAGCTGCTGTTCAATGTAAACGGCAAGTTCCTGTGCCGGCATTTGCAGCAGCTTAAGAGACTGCTGCAGCTGTGTTGTCATAACCGTTGCCTGGCGTTGACCAAGCGATAATCGTGGTGATTGGTTAGCCATGCTTACAATTTTCTATCATTACATGACAAAGCTTTCACCCAAATAAACGCGCTTCACATCTTCATTATTAATAATTTCATTGGGAGTGCCTTCCATCAAAACGCTTCCATCATGAATGATATAGGCACGGTCGATCACGCCCAGAGTCTCTCTTACATTATGATCGGTAATCAAAACACCAATGCCGCGCTCCTTAAGCTGGCCAATCAGAACGCGAATATCACTCACGGCAATTGGGTCAATCCCGGCCAGCGGCTCATCAAGCAGCACAAATGAGGGGGAAGTTGCCAGAGCGCGGGCAATTTCAAGCCTTCGGCGCTCACCTCCGGAAAGGGCGATGGCGGGAGTTTCCTGCAGATGGGTAATTGAAAAGTCAGACATCAGGGAATTCAATTTTGTAATTCGCTTTTCAGGCTCAGGCTCTATGGCTTCCAGAACGGCCATAATATTTTGCTCAACGGTCATGCCACGAAAGATGGAAGCTTCCTGCGGAAGATAGCCAATGCCAGCGCGTGCCCTTTGATACATTGGCTTTTCCGTTAAATCCAAATTATCAATGTGAATGCGCCCATAATCCGGCTGAATTAAGCCGGTAATCATATAAAATGTTGTTGTTTTTCCTGCGCCGTTAGGCCCCAAAAGACCAACGGCTTCACCTTGAGTCAGAGTGAGGCTAACATCACGAATAACAGGTCTTTTGCCGTAGGATTTGCCTAGATTATTTGCACTAAGTATGGCGGGTTTTTTGGCAACCGGCGATCCGGATTTTTGACTAAAAAGAGGCAGGATATTGCTGGATTTTGGCAGCAGGTCCAGGCTTTTGGTCGATATT
This sequence comes from Alphaproteobacteria bacterium, assembly GCA_030429725.1. GTDB lineage: Bacteria > Pseudomonadota > Alphaproteobacteria > Rickettsiales > UBA8987 > JAUIEX01. The sequence continues at coordinate 11,987 of JAUIEX010000023.1, read as the reverse complement.
TGATCCATAGCCCATCATAACGCTGAATTCACTAAATGTCTTTACGATACTGCTTTTTTAGCAGCCAAGGCGATGGTTTTTGCATGCTCCATGCCTTCCGGGCGGGTGGTGTGAATAAATTCTTCACCAATATACTCCAGAATATCCGTCTTAGTGAGAGATTCACGGACGCTTGCCTGCAAGCCACAAAGAAGAATCTTCTTTTTGCGCATCTTGTTATTATTGATGATATCCTCCAGCGCCAACAGACTGACTGAATCGATGCTGCTGACATAGGAGAAATCAAGAACCAATGCCTCATATAAGCTGCATCACGTGCCTCCAACATTGGTGCAGGCGTAAGGCAGTTTATGCTGCATTGCAACAATTAATGCTTTGAGGGAAAGAAAAAGCTGTGATCATCACTTTGACCACAGCTTTTTAGCAATATTTAACCAGTTTGCGCTTCACCTAAAGAATCTGCAATCAGATCAAGATCCGCATCCGTATCATTGGCGGCTTCGAGTGCCGCCTGACGCTCTGCGCGCACCTTTGCAATCTCGGCGTCACGTAGCTGCGCTTGTTTTTTAGCGCGGCGTATGTAAGCACCCGTTCCCGCCGGAATCAGGCGGCCAACAATCACATTTTCTTTCAGCCCAACCAGGCTATCCTGCTTCCCGGACACAGCCGCTTCCGTTAGGACGCGAGTTGTTTCCTGGAAAGAGGCCGCAGAAATAAAGGATTTTGTCTGCAAGCTGGCTTTTGTAATACCCTGCAGCATAAACTCACCTTTGGCGATGCGCTGGTTGTTATTTTCAGCCTTTTCATTGATGGCATCAAAGTCCTTTTTATCCAGAACTTCACCCGGAAGCAGCGTTGTTTCTCCGGATTCCGTGACCTCAATTTTATTGAGCATCTGAGACACAACAACTTCAATATGCTTATCGTTAATTGGCACACCCTGAAGGCGGTATACCGTTTGAATTTCTTCAACAAGGTATTCATTTAACGCTTCAACACCCATAACACGCAGAATGTCATGCGGCACCGGGCGGCCATCCATCAGCAGATCGCCTTTGCGGACATAGTCCCCTTCATTAACGGCCAAATGCTTTCCTTTGGGAACCATATATTCAACCGGTTCCAGGCTTTCATCCGCCGGTTGAACCATAATGCGTGTTTTTGCCTTATAGTCCTTACCGAAAATAACCGTACCCTCAATTTCAGAAATGATTGAGTGGTCTTTTGGTTTACGCGCTTCAAATAGTTCAGCCACACGCGGCAAACCACCTGTAATATCACGTGTCTTAGAAGATTCTTTCGGGATACGCGCAAGCACGTCACCTGCATGTACTTCCTGACCATCTTCAATATTCAGCACAGCGTCAATTGGCAGGAAGTAACGAGCTTCCAGACCATTTGCCAACGTGATGATTTCACCTTTTTGATCTCTCAAAGTAATGCGTGGGCGAAGTGTTGCCCCCTCACGGCGCTGTTTCCAGTCAGTAATAACTTTGCTTGAAAGGCCGGTTGACTCATCAACAGATTCACGCATGGAAAGTCCTTCCACCATATCGCGGTAGACAGCATGACCGGTACGTTCCGTAATAATCGGAACAGTGTAGGGATCCCATTCCGCAAGCATTTCACCCGCTTTGACAGTTACGCCATCGTCAATAGACATCCGCGCACCATAAGGCACTTTAAAGCGAGCAAGCTCCGTACCTTTCGCATCAATAATCAGCAATTCGCAAGAGCGGCTCATCACCACGTTACGTTTCTTGCTATCAACAACGATATTGCGATTTTCAAGTTTAATTGTGCCGGAATAAGGCGCTTCAATACTGGATTGCTCCGCAGAGCTTGTTGCGGCACCGCCAATGTGGAATGTCCGCATTGTCAGCTGGGTTCCCGGTTCACCGATGGATTGAGCGGCAATAACACCCACGGCCTCACCCACATTAACCAGATGCCCGCTGGCAAGATCGCGACCATAACATTTGGCGCAAATACCATTGGCAGATTCACAGGTAATTGCGGAGCGCACCTTAACGCTCTCAATACCGGCTGCATCAATTTTTTCTGTTACTTCTTCATCAATCAGCTGTCCCGCCTTGGCGATCACATCATCCGTTGACGGATGACGAATCTCAATTGAAGAGGAACGACCCAGCACTTTTTCTGAAAGGTTCACAATCACATCGCCGCCATCAATGACGGATTTCATGATCAAACCTTTATCTGTTCCGCAGTCATTTTCCGTAATGATAACATCTTGTGAAACATCAACCAAACGACGTGTCAGATAACCGGAGTTTGCTGTTTTAAGCGCCGTATCCGCCAGCCCCTTACGTGCACCGTGCGTAGAGTTAAAATACTCAAGAACGGTTAAGCCCTCACGGAAGTTTGATGTAATTGGCGTTTCAATAATATCGCCATTTGGCTTGGCCATCAAACCACGCATACCCGCAAGCTGCTTGATCTGGGCGGCAGAGCCACGCGCACCGGAATGCGCCATCATGTAAATGGAGTTAACGCCCAGCTGACCTTTATGAGAGGTACGCTCAGTTTTAACTTCGCCGTTCATATAACGCATCATCTCATTAGCCACGCGATCCGTACAATGTGACCAGGCATCAACAACTTTATTATATTTTTCACGGCGCGTGATCAGACCATCAGAATACTGACGTTCAAAATCTTTGACCTGCTTCATAGTTTCCTGAAGCATTTCTTCTTTATTATCAGGAACAAGCATATCTTCTTTACCAAAAGATATTCCGGATTTACAGGCATGTTTATAGCCAAGCCCCATCATACGATCGGCAAAAATAACCGTCGCTTTCGGTCCGCAATGGCGATAAATTTCTCCAATAAGCGCGCCGGCTTCTTTCTTAGTGATCACCTTATTGACCAAGCCAAAACCAATTTTATGGTGCTTTGGCAGAAGTTCGGAAAGGATTGCCCTGCCCGGAGTAGTTTTAACGATCTTACTAACCGGTTCGCCTTTTTCATTAAGTGTTTCAAAGCGATATGTAATCTTTGAATGAAGTGACACGGCTTTCGCATCGATCGCATGTTCAATTTCACCAATGGAAGATAATACCATACCCTCGCCCGGTTCATTATCATATTCCAGCGAAAGATAGTACAGACCAAGAACAATATCCTGTGTTGGCAGAATAATTGGCTTACCGGATGCCGGAGACAAAATGTTGTTTGTTGACATAATCAATGCCCGCGCTTCCAGCTGCGCCTCGATAGACAGCGGAACGTGGACAGCCATCTGGTCACCATCAAAGTCAGCATTAAAGGCCGTACACACCAATGGATGAAGCTGAATTGCCTTGCCTTCGATGAGAATAGGTTCAAATGCCTGAATACCTAAGCGGTGAAGGGTAGGGGCGCGGTTCAAAAGCACCGGATGTTCTTTGATAACTTCTTCTAAGATATCCCAAACTTCAGGGCGCTCAGACTCAACAATTTTCTTTGCCACTTTAATGGTGGTGGCAATGCCATACATTTCAAGTTTGGCGTAAATAAATGGCTTAAACAGCTCTAATGCCATGCGTTTTGGCAAGCCACATTGATGCAATTTCAACTCAGGCCCAACAACGATAACGGAACGACCGGAGTAATCCACGCGCTTTCCAAGAAGGTTCTGACGGAAACGCCCTTGCTTACCTTTCAGCATGTCGGAAAGTGATTTAAATGGGCGCTTATTAGCATCCTTAATCACACGGCCACGGCGGCCATTGTCAAACAAAGCGTCCACGGATTCCTGAAGCATACGCTTCTCATTGCGAATAATAATATCCGGCGCTTTTAACTCAAGCAGGCGCTTCAAACGGTTGTTCCGATTAATCACACGGCGATAAAGATCATTAAGATCCGAGGTTGCGAAGCGGCCGCCATCCAGTGGCACCAGCGGACGTAGATCAGGTGGAATAACCGGCAGAACTTCCAACACCATCCACTCAGGGCGATTGCCGGATTCAATAAAGTTTTCAATCAGTTGCAGGCGCTTAACAATTTTCTTGCGCTTAACTTCAGAGGTGCATGTTGTTAGCTCGGTACGCAAATCCTCACGGATTTCTTCTAAATCAAGTGACTTAAGAAGATATTGAACCGCCTCAGCGCCAATGGTGGCGGTAAAGGCTTCTTCGCCATATTCCTCTTGAGCATTAAAATATTCTTCTTCCGTTAGCAGCTGGCCATAAGCAAAGGGTGTCAGGCCAGGCTCAATAACGCAGAAACTTTCAAAATACAGAACTTTTTCCAGATCTTTGAGTGGCATATCAAGCAGCAAGCCAATGCGGGAGGGCAGGGACTTCAAAAACCAAATATGTACAACAGGGCTGGCAAGTTCGATATGCCCCATGCGCTCACGGCGCACTTTTGAAGTTGTCACCTCAACGCCACATTTTTCGCAAACAATACCGCGATATTTCATGCGCTTATATTTTCCACACAAGCATTCATAATCACGAATTGGGCCAAAGATACGGGCGCAGAACAGGCCGTCACGCTCCGGCTTGAAGGTACGGTAGTTAATTGTTTCAGGTTTCTTCACCTCGCCATAAGACCAGGAGCGGATTTTCTCAGGGCTGGCAATCGAGATACGAATCGTATCAAAGTCCTGAGATGATGCATTAGTTCCAAAAAACTGCTGAAGTTCTGTTTGCATAATGTGCAACCTCTTATCTATGCTAACTAACGTTAAGCGTTTTGTTTTAATTCGACATTCAGGCCTAGAGAGCGCAGCTCTTTTACCATCACATGGAAGGATTCCGGTAGACCGGATTCAAATGTCTGATCACCCTTGATAATGGATTCATAAACACGTGTCCGCCCTGCCACATCATCAGACTTCACGGTGAGAAGCTCTTGAAGTGTGTAGGAAGCGCCATAGGCCTGAAGTGCCCAGCATTCCATTTCACCAAAGCGCTGACCACCAAAGTGCGACTTACCACCAAGCGGCTGCTGTGTAACCAGACTATACGGGCCAATTGAACGCGCATGGATCTTCTCATCCACCAGGTGATGAAGCTTAAGCATGTAAATAACGCCAACGGTAACGGGGCGATCAAATGCCTCACCCGTACGGCCATCATAAAGCGTTATCTGACCGGATTTTTCAACCCCGGCTTTTGCCAAATGTGCGGTGATGGTTTCATCGTCTGCACCGTCAAAAACAGGAGTGGCCATCGGAACGCCCGCGCCATAATTTCTGGCGAGTTCAACCAGCGCATCGTCTGACATACCCTTCACTTCACTGATATCATTTTTATTTTCAATAACATCAATGATCTTGTTTCTAATCGCATCCGTTGAGCCCTTATCCTGATGCCATGTATTAACAAGATCAGCGATTTGGCTGCCAAGTATTTTTGCCGCCCATCCAAGGTGCGTCTCAAGAATTTGCCCAACATTCATCCGGCTTGGCACACCAAGCGGGTTCAGAACAATATCCACCGGCGTACCATCTTCTGAATAGGGCATATCCTCAACCGGGCAGATGCGTGAAATCACACCTTTGTTACCATGACGGCCGGCCATTTTATCACCGGGCTGCACTTTACGTTTTACGGCAACAAAAACTTTCACCATTTTCAGAACACCTGACGGCAGATCATCACCGCTTTGCAGTTTTTCAATCTTGTTATTCAGGCGCGCATCCAGTTTATCAATCAGAACATCATAGGATGCCTTGAGTAATTCAATGCGATCCAGTTGTTTTTCATCAGAAATTGCAAGTTTCCACCATTTGGCAGTTGGCAATTCTTCGAGATCTTTCTCTTTAATCTTCGCGCCTTTCTTAAGACCCTCCGATGCTTTTGAGAGTTCAGCTCCAACCAGAATATCCTTAAGATCTGCAATCAGCGGCTCACTCAAAATGGCCAGCTCGTCATTGCGGTCTTTGGTTAAACGCGTGATTTCTTCACGCTCAATGGCCATGGCACGCTCATCTTTTTCGATCCCACGGCGGCTGAAGATACGCACATCAACAACACGGCCGGTAATACCGGGCTTCATACGAAGCGATGAATCGCGCACATCTGCCGCTTTTTCACCAAAAATAGCACGCAGCAATTTTTCTTCCGGCGTCATTGGGGATTCACTTTTTGGCGTTACTTTACCCACCAAAATATCACCGGCACCAACTTCCGCTCCGATATGAACGACACCCGTTTCATCCAGCTGACGTAGATTTTCTTCGCTGACATTTGGAATGTCACGAGTAATTTCTTCAGGGCCAAGCTTTGTATCGCGAGCCATAGTTTCAAATTCTTCAATATGAATTGAAGTGAAAATATCGTCGGAAACAATGCGCTCGGAGATCAGGATGGAATCTTCAAAGTTATATCCATTCCAGGGCATAAAGGCGGCAACAACATTTTGTCCCAATGCCAGTTCACCAAGATCGGTACTCGGGCCATCGGCAATGATGTCACCCGCTTTAATCTTATCGCCAAATTTAACAATTGGACGCTGATTGATGCAGGTATTCTGATTTGAGCGCTGATATTTTGTAAGATTATAAATATCAACATCGGAATTATTATCCACACCCTTCGTCCGCACAACGATACGCTGGGCATCCACCTGATCCACCGTGCCGTCACGTTTTGCAACGATCACAGCGCCGGAATCTCTTGCAACATTTGCTTCCATGCCCGTGCCGACAAGCGGAGCCTGTGATTTGACACATGGCACGGCTTGACGCATCATGTTTGATCCCATCAAGGCGCGGTTAGCATCGTCATTTTCCAAGAAAGGAATAAGCGATGAAGCAACGGAAACCAGCTGTTGCGGTGAAACATCAATAAAATCAACTTCTTCGGGTTTTACCATCATGAAGTCACCGGAGCGACGGCAGTTAACCAGATCGGCTTTCAGTTTATTTTTAGAATCCACCTCTGCGTTTGCCTGTGCAATCAGATAGTTGGATTCCTCAATGGCGGAAAGATAGGACACCTTATCCGTTACAATACCTTTTTCCACCTTACGGTATGGCGTTTCAATAAAGCCATAGCGGTTAATTCGTGCAAATGTTGAAAGGCTGTTAATAAGTCCAATATTTGGCCCTTCCGGGGTTTCAATCGGACAAATTCGACCATAGTGAGTGGAGTGCACGTCACGCACCTCAAAACCCGCACGTTCGCGGCTTAAGCCACCGGGGCCAAGCGCCGAAAGGCGACGCTTGTGAGTTATCTCAGAGAGCGGATTGGTTTGATCCATAAACTGAGAAAGCTGTGACGAGCCAAAAAACTCTTTAATAACAGCAGAAAGTGGCTTCGCATTGATGAAATCATGCGGCATCACCGTATCAATTTCAACGGAACTCATACGCTCTAAAATAGAGCGTTCCATACGCAGCAGACCAACGCGGAATTGATTTTCCATCAACTCACCCACGGAGCGCGCACGACGATTTCCAAGGTGATCAATATCATCCACTTCACCGCGACCATCTTTCACATCAATCAATGTTTTGATAATCGCCAGAATATCATCTTTTGTGAGGATGCGGGTCTCTTCAGGGATATTGACATTAACACGCGTGTTAAGTTTCATCCGGCCAACATCAGAAAGATCATAACGCTCTTCTTCAAAGAAAAGAGAATTGAAGATATTTTCGGCCGCTTCAATGGTGGGTGGCTCGCCCGGGCGCATCACTTTATAAATATCAATCAGCGCCTCTTCGCGTGAGCGGTTCTTATCCGCCGCAAGAGATTGCATAATATAAGCGGAAGAACCCGGATCAATATCAACGATTGCCACTTTTTTGATATCGGCAGATTCAATTGCAGCAAGAGTTTCTTCCGTAATCGGATCGGTGGACTGGGCAATCACTTCGCCGGAACCCTTATTGACAACATCTTCAGCCAGGAAGAAATTTGACAAAATAGGGCCGTCCAACAGCTGATCTTTCAGCCCTTCTTCAGCCAAAGCCTTGGCTTTGCGAGGAGTTAAACGCGTGCCCGCCGGAGCAACAACTTTGCCGGTTTTAGCATCCGTTAGGTCATAACCTAAAAGCACGCCATTAAATTTCTCCGGAGTATAGGGAACTGCCCAGCCTTTCGCGGTTTTCTTGATTGAAACAACTTTGTAATAATGGTCAATAATTTCAGATGTTTCTAAGCCAAGGGCGCGAATCAGCGACGCTAAATGCATTTTCCTGCGACGATCAATGCGGAAGTATGGAAGATCTTTGATATCAAATTCAAAATCCAACCATGAGCCACGGTAAGGAATGACACGCGCGGAGAATAAATATTTGCCTGAGCTATGTGACTTGCCCTGATCATGGTCAAAGAACACACCAGGGGAGCGGTGCATTTGAGACACAATGACGCGTTCAGTGCCATTAACAACAAAGGTTCCCTTTTCAGTCATCAATGGAATGTCACCTAAATAGACATCCTGCTCCTTGATGCCGCGAATTTCGCGCGTCTCGGTTTCCTCATCAACATCCCACACAATCAGGCGCAGCGTAACACGCAAAGGGGCGGCAAACGTCAAATCACGCTGAATACATTCTTCAACGTCATATTTTGGCTCATCAAAGGAATAGCCCACATATTCAATAGTTGCCTGACCGGCATGATCTTCAATAGGAAAAACAGAATGAAAAACTGATTCCAGCCCTGTTTTCTGACGCTCAGAAAGGGGGGTATCTGCTTGTAAAAAATGGGCATATGATTGCTTTTGAATTTCAATCAGATTTGGCATCTCAACCACATTGGGTAACTTACCAAAGTTTTTTCTAATACGTTTTCTTGAAGTGAACGTGTGTGCCATACAGCAGCCTCTAAATGTCTAAGATATTGTTTTAATAAACCGATACAGGAAAAGGATGCACTAAGAATAGTGCATCCTAATTTTACAAATAGATGTTTTCAGAATTACTGAAGTTCAACTTTTGCGCCGGCAGCTTCCAGAGCTTCCTTGAATTTGTTCGCTTCATCTTTGCCAACGCCTTCTTTAACCGGCTTCGGTGCGCCTTCAACAAGATCCTTAGCTTCTTTCAAGCCAAGACCTGTAATGCTCCGCACTTCCTTAATAACGTTAATTTTTTGAGCACCTGCATCAACAAGCACAACATTAAATTCATCCTTTTCTTCAGCAGCGCCTGCATCATTTGCAGCACCGCCTGCCGCAGCAACGGCAACGGGAGCAGCAGCTGAAACGCCCCATTTCTCTTCAAGTAATTTGGACAGATCTGCCGCTTCCATCACAGTTAGACCTGACAATTCTTCAACAATTTTTTCTAAGTTAGCAGCCATTTTTTTCCCCTTAATAAGTAAATGATAGTGACAATTAAATTATGATGATGAGCCGTAAGCGCCAAACACCCTTGCAAGTTGACCCCCGGGAGCCTGAACAACGGAGGCGATTTTAGAGGCCGGAGCCTGAAGCAGACCCACAAGCTTCGCACGCGATTCATCAAGTGAAGGCATGCTTGCCAGAGACTTTACGCCGTTAGCATCCAATGCATTTCCAGAAACAGCGCCCCCAACAATTTCAAAAAGATCATTATTCTTTGAAAAATTTGCCAGCGTTTTTGCCGGCGCAACTTCATCATTTGCATAAGCAATTGCAGTGGGGCCTGAAAATAATTCAGCGATATTTTCAAACACCGTGCCTTCGGCGGCAATCTTGGCAAGATTATTTTTTGACACTTTGAAGCCAACGCCATTCTCGCGAGCAGACTTGCGCAGCTCCTCCAGTTTAGTGACTGAAAGGCCTCTATAATGTGCTACGATAATAGAAGAAGAGCTCTCAAAAACCTGTTTCAGATTTTCTACAGCTTTTTCTTTTTTGTTACGACTCAATGCCATATCACTATCCCGCGTATTACTACGTTAAACTTACGCCGCAAGGCTTTCCAGATCCACAAGCACAGAAGAGCCCATGGTTGAAGAAAGCGAGACCTTCTTGATGTAAATACCCTTTACACCGGAAGGCTTTGCTTGGCGAAGCGCCTCTATAAAGCTATTTATGTTTTCAAGCAATGCTTTTTTCTCAAAACTTGCCTTTCCAATGCCAGCATGAACAATTCCACCTTTTTCGGCGCGGAATTCTACTGTTCCCGCCTTGGCTTCTTTAACGGCTTCAGCGACATTGTCGGTAACGGTACCTAATTTAGGGTTTGGCATTAAGCCTTTGGGGCCTAAAACCTTAGCAACCTTACCAAGCAACGGCATCATATCGGGCGTGGCAATGCAGCGATCGAAATTAATCTCACCTTTTTGAATGGCTTCCACCAAATCATCAGCGCCAACAATATCAGCGCCGGCCTTTTTGGCTTCCGCTGCTTTGGCTTCTGCCGCAAAAACAGCAACGCGAACCTCTTTACCCAGTCCATTAGGCATTTTAGTAGCGCCACGAACATTTTGATCGGAGTGACGCACATCAACCCCAAGGCTAACGGCAATGTCCACGGTTTCATCAAATTTTGCATTTGCCTCAGATTTAATAACTTCTACAGCGTTATCCAGAGGCAGAGCCTTTAAGATATCGCGACCGGAGACCAGAGCTTTATAGCGCTTGCTTCCTACAATGTTTGTTTCAGTTTTGGCCATGATTTACTCCACTATTTCCAGACCCATTGACAGGGCAGAGCCGCGCACCATTTGTATGGCGGCGTCAACATCAACGGCATTGAGATCCTGCATTTTAGCCTCAGCAACTTTACGCATCTGCTCCTGGGTTATTTTACCGGCAATCTCTTGCCCGGGCGCGCTGGCGCCCTTCTTTAACTTAAGTTCCTGCATGATCAGATAGCTCATAGGAGGAAGCTTGGTTATAAAATCAAAAGACTTATCTTTATAGACATCAATAACAACAGGAATAGGGCCCTGAAGTTCTTTTGTTTTGTCATTAAAAGCCTTACAGAAATCCATAATATTCACGCCGGCCTGACCCAAAGCAGGGCCCACCGGAGGAGAGGGGTTGGCCGCTCCCGCTTTAATCTGCAACTTGACTTGCTTTACGACCTCTTTTTTCTTTGGCGCTGCCATGGCAGATACTCCTTAATTAATTTTTCTCAACTTGCGTATAATCCAGCTCGACGGGTGTTGTACGCCCAAAAATCGAAACTGCAACTTTTAATTTACTATTGCCGTCATCCACATCATCAACCGTTCCTACGAAGGATTCAAATGGGCCATCAATCACTTTGACGGAATCGCCAAGCATATAACTCACGGCGTTCTTAGGTGATTGAATGCCTTCCTCTACCTGTTTGAAGATAGATTCCGCTTCTTTATTGGATATTGGCAAGGGGCGATTGCCACCGCCACCAAGGAAACCACTAACTTTAGGTGTGTTTTTAACCAACTGCCAGGTCTCATCATTCATTTCCATCTTGACCATCACATAGCCAGGGAAGAATTTGCGCTCCGCATTGATTTTCTTGCCACGACGAACCTCTACCACGTTCTCAATAGGAACGTAGACATCCTCAAAAAATGAGGAAAGCTCTTTTTGAGCAGCAGACTCAATAATGCTTTGAGCTACTTTTTGCTCAAAGCCAGTGTGAGCATGAACCATGTACCAACGCGCAGACATTTATTACATTCCTAAAAATAGTTGTATCAATGATGAAATTACCCAATCAGCAAATAAGAAAAACAAAGCACAAATAATTGCCATAACAATAACAATCCCGCTGGAGGCTAAAACTTCTTTACGGGAAGGCCAGGTTACTTTCCTGCCCTCCTGCTTGACCTCACTAAAAAATTTCACAGGTGTTATCATTTTTTTCCTATTATTATAATGGCAGGAGTGGAGGGATTCGAACCCACGACCCTCGGTTTTGGAGACCGATGCTCTAGCCAGCTGAGCTACACTCCTAATTCCGTCGCTGGGACTTACCCCTCTTCAATCCTTCATTCAAACCCTTTATTTACTCAATAATTTTAGAGACGACGCCGGCGCCTACGGTGCGGCCACCTTCGCGGATAGCGAAGCGCAGGCCTTCATCCATGGCGATTGGGGCG
>JAUIEX010000066.1 GCA_030429725.1 Alphaproteobacteria bacterium | reverse complement strand
GCCATAGAGCACCCCCATCCTCAATTTATGTAAATAAGCCGCTTCATCCAATCCTTTTAACATAATCACATTGCCAAAAGGCAGTTTGTAATGAGACGTGATGCAATTCCGGCTATAATTAGCCCATGCTGCCCTTCAGTGATTCAACCATGGCTAATATCCGCAAGGAAATTCAGTTTATCTGGCGTGTTCATGCATCCTATCATCTGGAAGGAAAGATGCGGCTTTTCAGCCTGCAGGAACAAAATATGTGGCACAGTAAAGAGCCGGGCTTTGTTTTATGGTTCAGCGAAAAAGAAACGGAAGATGCGTTACAAAAAATGGCGCTATTCTATCGGCGAGGAGAGCAACCCAATACCCCGCTCCTGCTAGACCCCCTGCTTTATCATGTGAGTGAGGCATCACCGATACCAACGCCTGTTGGCACCGGCATGCTCTGGACAACGATCCTGCCCCCCGCAGGGCAGGCCACCATTCCACAACGAACCGTTGAGCGTCTACAGGGGCTGGGCTGCTTAATAAGCCCGCTGACAAAACAACAGCCCGATGGCACGTTGATTGAACATGCCGGCCTGAAGCTTCTCCATTTCCTGAAGGAACCAACTCGCCCATCCCAGGAAATGAAGCCTTATGAACATGACGGAACGTTGCTTCCCGGCATGCAGGCACTGGCCGATATTGCCGATTGCGCTGAGAATGCATTTTTCCACCGGCACTACCTCCTCTCCGGCATCAATTATCAACATCATGAACCAACCGCCCCGGAAACGCCATCCGCCATCCAGCATCCTGATTTTAAAACCCTTTTTCCGGAAAAAACCCTGCCGGATTCACGCAATATCTCACTCCACAGCAAACATTTGCAGTATCTTCAGGACGCGGCAACCTGCTGGAATGCCTATGGGCGCAGGCAGGCACTTTATGACCGTTACGGTGTTGATATTTCAAATCTGGAACGCAACTTGCAGTCAGAAACTGCCGCAACAGAATCCGCCGAAGAAACTAAAAAAGAGCTGGGCCTGTTATGGCACGCACAGAAAAAAGCAGGGCTTTCCGGCAAAATGCGGCTTTTTACGATGCCGGATCAGTCCATTTGGCGCGCACGCAATGAGAGTCTTGAAATTTGGTTTGATGAAACGGAACTGGATCATGCCGCTGAGCGGATTCAGTTTTATTTCAATGGCGGCGTTCTGCCTAACAGCCCTCTATTGCTTGACCCCATCATTTACCAGCCCGATGATAGCGGTCAAATGACACCCGTGGGCACTGCAATTATCTGGTGCTCAGCAATTTCCACGGGGCAGGAAGAATATTCAGAAAAATCCACACAACGCATCAATGAATTGGGCCTCTTCACCGGAAATTTCCTGCGGGCGCAAAGCAGCATTTCCGGCCTGAAAATGCTTGGATTCCTAAAAGAGCCATACCGTTTTTCACCGGAGGAGCAACATGCGCTTTTAACGCTGCGTCAAACAAAGAAGCAGGAGCTTTCTTCTCTATCACCGGAGGAGCGCGATGCCCGACGGGCAGCACTGGATGTTTTTAACACTTCAAAAGATTACAATAGCCATGAGATTGCTGCAGATGCCCATACGGCGCTCAGCATCCCCGGCATTGATGCCTTATTTTCCATTGCGAATACTAATGGCGATGGGTTTGAGCCCTATTACCTCATCTCCGGCCTTGAATATCTTTGTACCAATGGCGCCTTTGCCGCACAGCGAATGCAACAGCCTTTTGGGAACTCGCCGGAAGAATGGGATGCCATCATTGCACATTATACCATCAACCTTCAGCATGTAATGGACGCCAAAAAATGCTGGGAAAGCTATGATAAACTCCATCTGCTCTGGGATCGTTTTGGTATCGACGTCCCCAATTTGGAAAAAAATCTGCACTACTATAATTTATGCGGCCGCAAACTGGAGCTTCTGGCACTCACGGGAGACTCGCGGGAAGATGGAAACGAGAAGTTCCAGTTTGTTGTCCCGGGCTGGATTCCACGCGCCGCCATCACCATCATCGGCGCAACGGGCGGCACAGGAAAATCATCCCTTGCCCATCGCCTGGCCATCCTCACCTCCAGTGATTGGCGTGCGGATGACCCAAACCCGATCTGGCTTGGCTCGGAGATTCATAAAAAAGACTGCGAAGGCTTATCCATTTATTTCTCAGGGGAGGATTCAGCTCCCATCGTTAATGCCCGCGCAGAATTGATGGATACTGAAGGGCGCTCCAAGCGTCTGCTTGTTAAATACGGCGCAGATTTTGGCACCACTCCGGATGGAAAAGAAAAAAACATCGGTCATTTTCTGGAAGAATTATCTGTGCTGCCAAAAGTGGATATGGTGGTTATTGATCCCGCCCGAAAATATCTGATTGGTGATGAGGATGATTCGGAAGTTGTCAGCCAGTTTTTTGAAGCGATTGAAAAATTCGCCGTTGAAAAAAATTGCGGCATGGTGGTGGTGCACCATTTACAAAAGCAGGCGCACCCGCATGACACCCGGGATATTCTCGATCTTCTTCGTGGCTCACAAGTGTTTATTGACCGCGCGCGCGTTGTTATCGGCCTAATGCGTGAGGGTGAAAAAACCATTGCCGGGCTGGCAAAAAACAACATCCCCCCCCAAATGGGTCTGGTGGAAGGTGAGCGGCTTTTTGTCCGCGACCCGGAGCGTTTGGATCTTTTTTGGTTGCCGGGTGATGAGGGTGTTCGCCGTTTTGATATTACACGCGAAGAGCTGGTTGAAATGAAACGCCAGCGTGAAAAAGAAAGCAAGAAATCTTAATTAGATTCAGCAACAAGACTTGCTATGGCAAAAATTATTCGTTAAAGAAGGTTCTCATTTTGGTGCGCCGCAATAGCTCAGTTGGTAGAGCAGTTGATTTGTAATCATCAGGTCCGCGGTTCGAGTCCGTGTTGCGGCACCATATTTTTCAGAAGTCTGGCTAACTCCACTCCAATCAATTATCTTGCCCAGACACCAAATAGGCACGGGTGAAATCGACAAAAAATCATTTTGAAAATGGTTAGAAATCCATATTGAAATGGTTGTTTTTGGTTTTTACACGTTAAAAAATGCCCCCGGTTTTACCCAGGGGCGCTTTCAGCAATAGCTAGAAGGCCAGATATGTGCCGAGTAAGATGGCCGTTCCGCTATTATCAACGGCAGTGCCGGCTTCATCTGCGTCAAAGAAGCTGACCTCAACATAGGGTGTCAAACCTTCTGCCACGCTGTAATCTGCACTCAGTACGAGGTTATTAAACTCATTGGAGCCAGCTTCACTGCTAATATAGGTGGCGCTTACGCCATAGTCATCATTGCCATATGCCATGCCAGCCGTCCAGAAATCCGTATCTAAATTGGAGCCAACGGCCTGGCCACTTTCACCCCAATCACCGTAAGAGCCAGCAATGGAGAAATCGGCAAAGCTAAGGGAAACGCCAGCTTGCCATGCAGAGAGATCTTCTGTGGTTGCTAACTCCGAACTGCCTGTAGCACCCACCAGACCCACTTCAATGGAGGCATCATCGCTCAAATTACCGGCATAGGTAATACCCCCGCCAATGACATTTTCCTGATCGCCATTGAGTTCGCCAGTGAAGCCAGCAGCTGTGCCGCCATTGCCTTCATCAGGTGTAAAGCTGATACCCGCCTGAAAACCACTGAAAGAAGGTGTGTAGTAGGTTATCTTGGTGGCATCTTCCGTCACACCACCTGTGTCCGCCGTTGGCAGGTCTGGATGAATCAGGAAGGTTGCTGTTCCACCAACACCTGTAGCATTGATATAAAACTCATCATCTCCATCGATGCCGCCGGTGCCGCGTGCAACAGAAGCGGCATTCACCGCCATGGCTGCTTCTGCACCTTCATTATTACCCAGTTCGGCGCGCCCAATATCACCTTCTACATAGATAAAGGTTTTATCTGCATTGGTTCCTTCACCGCGATTATCCGCAGTAACGTCTGCTTCCAGCTCAATCACGGCGCCATAGGTTAAGCCACTATCCGTGGTGCCTTCGGCATTCAGGTGGATTTCCGTGTCATTGGCGAATTTCATATCACGGCTGAATGGACCCGTTTCAAAGGCAGCATCATTATCACTGAAGCCCGCCTGAAAATTGATCTCCCCACCAACATTCACCGCAATATCCTGTGCCTGCGCAGGGGTAATGCATGTTAGCGACCCCAATTTTCAGATGAAGTGGAACAGGTGATGATTTAGGTTTTTGTTGGAACTTAGCAATTTCAACAAAGGATTAGATCATGTCAAAGACGGTAATATATACCCACCTGTCCGCGCAGGAGAGGT
>JAUIEX010000065.1 GCA_030429725.1 Alphaproteobacteria bacterium | reverse complement strand
GCACCTCGATGTCGGCTCATCTCATCCTGGGGCTGGAGCAGGTCCCAAGGGTACGGCTGTTCGCCGTTTAAAGAGGTACGTGAGCTGGGTTTAGAACGTCGTGAGACAGTTCGGTCCCTATCTGCCGCAACCGTAGGAAATTTGAGAAGAGCTGCCCCTAGTACGAGAGGACCGGGGTGGACGAACCTCTGGTGTACCTGTTGTTCCGCCAGGAGCATCGCAGGGTAGCTACGTTCGGACGGGATAACCGCTGAAAGCATCTAAGCGGGAAGCCTCCTTCAAGATTAGATTTCCCCATTAGGGTCGTGGAAGACTACCACGTTGATAGGCCGGGTGTGGAAGCATGGTAACATGTGAAGCTAACCGGTACTAATAACCCGATTGAGTTTATAACATTATGTCTGGTTTAGATCACCAGACAGTCACTTTGAGTACACGCCATATACAGCATTAAGCTTGTAGGCACTCACTCAGTTTGCTTAATTTGTTTCTTTCCATGACCTGGTGGTTTTGGCGGAGGGGCCACACCTGATCCCATTCCGAACTCAGAAGTTAAGCCCTCCAGCGCCGATGGTACTGCATCTTAAGGTGTGGGAGAGTAGGTCGCTGCCGGGTCTTTGAAGGAAACAAATTAGATGGACGCTTTTTAAAAGCGCAGTGCATATCACGAATTCACTCTAAGCCCCGCACAAAAATGCGGGGCTTTTTTTATCTCTCAATTCTTACTGATAAAATTGCCTATGGCAGGTTTGCTGTAAGGCACGAGGTTCCACGTGCACAGCAAGCGGAGTGAATCAAAGCTACATCAACTGTTTTTTGGAAAATGCCATTTCAATTTCAGACATGAGCCTTTCTGCATTCACCTCCTGTTTGCTAAGAAAGCTATCTGCTCCCATGGCAAGTGCATCTTCTCTAATTTCTTTTGACCCATGCCCGGTGAGAAAGATGACAGGCGTTGATATGCGATGAAGCCTGCGAAGTTTACTTAAGAACTGGAAGCCATCAAGCTGATCCATCAAGAAATCCAGAATAATGCAATCTGCTCCTTCAAGAATCGTTGAAGCCAGACCAATATCGCCATCTTCAGCGAAGTCTACGCTGTAATTTGCGCCGCTTAGCCATTCACCGTAAAGCACGCGATCTATTTTACTATCATCAATAATCAACACTCGATGCACATTATAACCGCCATCACAAGTTACTACCTATAGTAGTAAATAGCACATTATTTATTCTTTATAATAGAGTTATTTTAGGTTTTGCACATGATTTAGAATAACCTACTTATCCTTAAGAAAAATTTTGAATTGTACCGCCATCAAAATGAAGAAGAAAAGAGTTGCCAACATCACAACAATGGCAGGCCCCGAAGGAACATCCAAAGTTGTTGAGGCTGAAATTCCCAAGATAACGGCGAGTATGCCAATGGCAGTTGCCATTATGGCCATACTTTCAGGAGAGCGTGTCATCTGGCGGGCGGTTGCGGCCGGAATTACCAGCATGGAGGTAATAAGCAAAATACCAACAACATGCGTTGAGATCGCAACCATGAGGGTTAAAAGAAACATCAGCAAAATTTTAATTTTCAGCGTATGAACACCCTCTGCTTGTGCAAGATCTTCATGTAACGCCATAAGAACCAAGGATGGCCAATAGCGGTAAATAAGTGCTAAAATAATGAATCCAAAAGAAAAAATACATATAAGTGAGTTGTTACTAATGGTTAATATGTCCCCGAATAAATAAGCATGCAGATCAAAGCGTATATCCAATAAGCTCAAAACCACCATGCCAATTGAGAGGGAGGAATGCGCCAGAATGCCAAGCAATGTATCGGTTGCTAAAAGCTGTTTTTGCTGGAGCCAGAGTAACGTTAGGGCAAACAGGCAGCAAATGACCATCACGCCGATAGTTGGCCCGGTTCCAAGCAATATTCCAAGCGCAACCCCAAGCAGGGCACTATGCGCTAAGGAATCGCCAAAATAGGCCATTCGTCGCCAGACAATAAAGCAGCCAAGGCTACCCGCCACCATGGCAATTCCAATGCCGGCTAATAGGGCGCGGAGGAGAAACATATCAATCATGATGGCTGCTCTTCTATGAAGGTGTGAGCATGTGAATGGTTATGCGTGTGCTGATAAACGGCCATCATCTTAGCCATATCATTGCCAAAAAGTGAAATAAATTCAGGATCCTGAGTGACGGCGTGAGGCTCTCCGGAGCAGCAGATATGATGAAACAGGCACACAACCTGACGGGTTGAGGCCATCACCATATGCAGATCATGGGACACCATCACAATACTAATATTGCGCTCCTCATAGATACGATCCAGCAATTTATAAAAAGCCAACTGGCCAGAAATATCAAGATTCTGTGCCGGTTCGTCCAGGATCAAAAGTTCGGGGCTTCCCGCCAGACTTCGCGCCAGCAGCACACGCTGTAATTCTCCGCCGGAGAGGGTATGAAGCAAAGCGTGTCGTATGGGCTCAATTCCAACCTCGTGCAACACAAGCGAGCACTCATCCTTAGTGATATTTTTCATCAGCGATATAAAGCGCTCCACGGTAATGGGGATGCTGTAATCAGGGGCAAGTTTCTGAGGAACATAGCCAATTTTAAGGTTTTGCTTACGCGTAACCGTGCCGGCGCAGAATGGCATCATTCCCATTAAGCATTTGAGTAATGTGGATTTGCCGGCGCCATTTGGCCCAACGATGGTGATAAAATCCCTGGGTTTGATGGTAAGGGAAATATCCCGCAGGACGGTTTTTTCCTGATGTTGGGCGGAAAGCTTATCCGTTTGAATCAAATAATCCATATAGGTGGTTAGCGCTTTTTTGGCTGTTGGTATAGTATAACTTGATAGAAATGATGCATTTATCCCTGTATAGGGCTTGCCATGAGATATCTAAAAAAATGTTGTCTGGCATATGGTTTTGGTATGATTTTGGCATGCTGCTGCGGTGATGCTTTGGCGGAAAAGCCAATAATTATAACCACCATTAAGCCGATTCATTCGCTTGTTTTGGCTGTTGCCGGAGATGAAGCGGATGTTCGCCTGTTGATTGGAGGGAAACATTCCCCGCATGATTTCCGCCTCAAGCCCTCACAATTGAGGTTGCTGGAGCAGGCAGCCATGCTTTTTATGATCGCGCCGCATTACGAGACTTTCCTGAGGCGTGGGCTGGTGAATGTAACGCAAAATCTTAAGGTTGTGACATTAGCCAGGAATGAGCATCTTCAACTGCTGGAGCTTCGAAACACAGATGGCGCCGCGCCGCATGGCGATCAGCATCATCACGAAGAGGGCAGCTTGGATTATCACATCTGGCTGAACCCCAATTATGCCATGGTGATGGTGGATGATATTGCCGCTAATTTGGCGGGCTTGCGGCCTGAAAAACAGGATGTTTTTCTGAACCGCGCAGGGGAATTAAAAAAGCAATTACAGAAGCTTGACGCAGAGCTTGCCGCTGACTTAATGCCAATAAAAGAGCAAAATTTCTTAGTGTTTCACGATGCGTATCAATATCTGGAGCAGGCCTATGGGTTGGGTGTTATGGGCGCGGTGACGCTTCAGCCTGATCGCCCCTTATCTGTGAAGCAAATGAAGAAGCTGCAGCAGGTGATTGAGGAAAATAAGGTGCAATGCTTATTCTTTGAGCCGCAATTTTCGTCTGAAAGATTAAAGCCGATCGCCGCTGCACTGGAAGTGAGGCTGGGCGTGCTGGATCCGCTGGGGGCGGAGATTGACGCCGGAGCGGCGCATTATTTTTCTATGATGCGGCAATTAGCAAAAAATTTACGCGCGTGCCTGAGCAATGGAAAGTTTAACTAAGCCATGCGCGAAGTGCCTGACATAACCCGTTCTGTTCAGCTCCATTCCAATATGCTCCATGAGCCTGAACACACAGATTATAACATACAACAAAAGCCGCAAACTAAACACAAACTACCAACCTCAAACTGAACCGGTTTATGGGGGGGGGCTGGGTCACGCGGCTTCGAATTTTTGGATAATTGTTGCCATCAATCAACTCCAAACAACTAAAAGCAGAGGCAAAAGTATGTTTTTATTGATTAAGTTGAATTCTCTCTTCGCCGGGCTCTTACTAAGTTTAATCGGATGGAAAACTGAGATAGTTCGATATCTATTATTCAATTTAGGGAGAAAAACAATGAAGAAACTATTTTTAAGTACAACATTTTTGGTATCGCGCCCATTATCGGATGAGGTGGAACGGTATGGTTCTGAAGAAGGCCTCTGCTGGAGTGAGGTAGTTTAGCACTTTTCTAGGCCTGTTGTTTAGTAGTTTTTGCACGGCGTTTACCTCCATATCAG
>JAUIEX010000064.1 GCA_030429725.1 Alphaproteobacteria bacterium | reverse complement strand
CGCCCTTCGTGTTCTGGCTGAGTGTGGTGGCTGTGATTTATACCTCGCTGGTGGCTTTTGTTCAGGAGGATATGAAAAAGATGATCGCTTATTCCTCCGTTGCGCATATGGGGTATGTGACGGCAGGAATTTTCACATTGAATATTCAGGGCGTCAGCGGTGCGGTATTCCAAATGATCAGCCATGGTGTGGTTTCTGCGGCGCTGTTCTTCTGTGTGGGTATTTTGTATGACCGGATGAAAACCAAGCGTATTGATGCTTATGGCGGGGTGGTGCAGGTGATGCCAAAATTTGCGTTTTATATGCTGCTCTTCACCATGGCTTCGGTTGGGCTTCCGGCAACCAGCGGGTTTGTGGGTGAATTCCTTGTGCTGGTTGGGCTGTTTAAGGTCAATGGCCTGGTGGCGCTTTTGGTGGGCTCCGGGATGGTGCTGGGCGCGATGTATATGCTGCTGCTTTACCGTAACGTGGTGTTTGGTGAGGTGGTGAATGAAGCGGTGGCCGGATTGGTGGATATTTCAAGACGGGAAAAGCTGATCCTTCTGTGTCTGGCGCTGGTGACGGTGGCATTGGGTGTGGCACCTTCACTGTTAACGCATGTGACGGATAGCTCATTACAAATCATTATTCAGGGGGTGAAGTGATGGATGTGTTCGCACCTTCTGCTTATCTTACAACGGTTTTCCACCTGATTCCGGAGATAGTGCTGGCCTGTTCGGCGATGCTGCTGCTGTTGATTGGGGCGGTGTGTAAGCATTATAAAGAGCAGCTATTATTCCGCTTAACGACGGTGTTTGCGGTGCTGGTGCTGGTTGGGCTGGTGGCGTATCTTCTGGTGGCGAAGCCGCATGATGCGGTGCTGTTTAATATTATGTGGCAGCAGGATTTATATTCACGGTTGATTAAAACTATTCTGGCGGCGGGGATGGTGCTGATCCTCCTGCTTTCTTACAGTTACGGTAAGGCGAATAAGCTGATGAAATATGAGTGGGTGGTGATTGCGTTGCTGAGTTTGCTTGGCATGTTTATCATGGCTTCTTCGACGCATTTATTGATTTTTTATCTTGGGCTGGAGCTGCAGTCGCTTTCATTATACGTGCTGGCGGCATTGAATCGTAATGCGGAACGTTCTTCTGAGGCAGCCATTAAATATTTTATGCTGGGGGCTTTGGCTTCCGGTCTGTTCCTGTTTGGGATGAGTTATGTCTATGGTTTTACCGGAGAGCTGGGCTTTTACGGCATTGCGAATTATGTGGTGGCTAATGACGTGTTGGGCAATGTGGGCTTTGTGTTGGGGACGATCCTTATGCTGACCGGCTTTTTCTTTAAGCTGTCATTGGTGCCGTTCCATATGTGGGCGCCGGATGTGTATGAGGGCGCACCAAAGCCGGTGGTGGCGTTAATTGCCTCTTTGCCGAAATTAGCGCTGGTTGCCGTTTTGGGGCGTTTTCTATTTTTATCACTGATTCATATAGCGCCAATCTGGCAGCAAATTCTGATTCTGGTGGGGGTGGTGAGTATTATTTTCGGTGCGCTGGCGGCGATCAAACAAACGAATATCAAACGCCTGCTGGCCTATAGCTCCATCAGCCATATGGGGTTTGTGATTTTAGGATTGGGCAGTGCATCGGCGGCGGGGCTGGAATCAAGCCTGTTTTATACGGTGCTGTATATTTTTATGAGCATCGGAACCTTTGCTATGCTTCAAATGATGCGGCGTTCCGATACGGATGTTTCTGACGTGATTGACTTGTCCGGGCTTGCCAGCCAGCGCCCTGTGCTGGCGGCGGGAATGTCTATTTTGATGCTTTCCATGGCCGGCATTCCGCCCATGGCCGGCTTCTGGGGTAAATTTTATGTGTTTGCTGCGCTGTTGGAGGCGGATTTTGTGATGGCGGCCGTGGTGGCGGTGCTGGGCAGTGTGGTGGGTGCGTTCTATTATCTTCGGATTATCAAGGTAATGTATTTTGACAGTTTAGAGCAGATGTATGGTGATATTTCACTGGCTGCGGAACCGCTGGAAAGAAAGAGCAGCCGCTGGGTGATGTGGGTTTTTGCACTTTG
Source organism: Alphaproteobacteria bacterium (assembly GCA_030429725.1). Taxonomy (GTDB): domain Bacteria; phylum Pseudomonadota; class Alphaproteobacteria; order Rickettsiales; family UBA8987; genus JAUIEX01. The sequence continues at coordinate 2,290 of JAUIEX010000064.1, read as the reverse complement.
TGTTTTATTTAACCTGTTCTTCACATTGGCGCCGTCATGGTTGATTAACCCGATTGAATTAGCCGTGCAGGGCATTGTACGGTAACTCTGACGCATGGAGTTCCGGACATTCCGGTATCAATTGCAGCCATGTTTGAACCCTTTTCTTTGCAGCGATATCACTTTGCCAATCTGGTAAGTACGCAGGATAGGGCGCGTGAATTTGCACAAAAAGGGCAGTTATTGCCTTTCGTTGTGTCTGCGGATGAACAGCGCGGCGGACGAGGGCGCGGCGAGCATGGATGGGTTTCGATGCCGGGTAATGTGCATGCAACCTTTGTGGTGAAGGCCGGTGATCTTTTGCCTGAATCTGACAGTTGCTGGCTGCCGCTTCTGGCCGGCGCGGCGTTGCATGCGGTGTTGAGCGGTTTTTCCGCAGAGGGGCTGTTTCTGAAATGGCCGAATGATGTTGAAACAAAACAAGGTGAAAAGCTGGCCGGGCTTTTATGTGAGAGTTTTACTGTGCATGGCAATGGCCGGGAGGAGCAATCTGTTTTGATTGGGATGGGCGTTAATGTGGCGGCCGCGCCGCGCGTGGAGGGTCGTCAAACGGCTTGTTTGCGTGCATTTGCGCCAAAGCCGTTGCCGGGCTGTGAGACATTGTTAGATCAGATTTTTCGCAGGCTGCTGCATGACGCGGCGCAAGTGAAAAAAGAGGGGATTGCCTATCTTCAAAAATATTGGGAAGCTCATTTTAGTTTGCTTGGGCGGCAGGTGATGTTTCATGATTTTTCCTCCGGTGAGGTGATGCAGGCGCAGGTGAGTGGCCTTACACAAGAGGGTGCATTGCGGTTATTATGTGCCGATGGCGCGTTGATGGTTAAACATGGCGGAGAGATTCGCCATATCAGGAGTGTGGTATGATTCTGGTAGCGGATATTGGAAATACGAATATTGCACTGGCTCTCTATGATGATGGCCGCATTGTGCGAACCTTAAGATTACCCACAGACGTGACCGTGGATGAGTTGACCCTGGAGATGGTGGGCTTTCTGCGCGAATCAAAGGCGGAATGTGCCGTGTTGGCTTCCGTTGTGCCGGCGCGCACGCCGATATTGCTGAGAATATTGTCGGACTTTTCTGAATCAGTAAAAGAAGTGACGAATGACGTGATGGCGCACTATTTAGGTGTGAAGGTGGACAACCCGGAAGAGGTTGGTATTGATCGGCTGGTGAATGCTCTTGCGGTGCATGAAAGGGGGCTTTCTCCGGCAATAGTGTTAGATTTTGGTACGGCAACAACATTTGATGTTGTGGATGGTGACGGGAATTATCTGGGAGGGATGATTGCGCCGGGCCCAAATGTTTCGGCGCGCGCATTGGAATTGGCAGCGGCCAAACTGCCATTGGTAAAATTAGATCATAAGCCGCCAAAGATTATTGGCACGAATACCGTGGGGGCGATGGAATCCGGCCTCTATTATGGTTACTTGGGGCTGGTGAAAGAGAGTATTGCGCGGATTCGTGTTGCCCGACCCGAACTTATGTTTAATGTAGTGGCAACGGGTGGCCTTGCGAATTTATTTGTCCATGAGTTGCCGGATATAATACATGCTATTCCAGAATTAACGCTGGATGGCTTATACAGGATTGGAAGAGATGGTTAAAATTGCCAAGAATGAATTGGTTTTCTGCCCGCTGGGTGGTGTGAATGAGATTGGGATGAATGCCAATCTCTACCATCTGGATGGTAAATGGATTTTGATCGATCTGGGTGCGGGATTTGCCGATGAGCGTTATCCGGGAGTTTCGCTTCTTATGCCGGATATCAGCTTTATTGAGACGCTGGGTGATAATTTTCTTGGGGTGGTCTGCACGCATGCGCATGAAGATCACATTGGTGCGATCAGCTATCTTTGGGAAGATTTACAATGTCCGATTTATGCCACGAAATTTACGGCAGAGGTGGTAAAAAATAAGCTGAAACAGCTGAATCTGGATGATCGCGCAGAAATTACCATACAGGATCCGGGGTCGCGTTTTAACGTGGGGCCATTTGACCTGGAAATGGTGCAGATTACGCATTCTATTCCTGAAATGAATGGCATTATTATGCGCACCAAGCACGGTAACATTATGCATACCGGGGATTGGAAGATTGACCCGAATCCGGTGATTGCGCCAACCACGGACGAGGTGAAGCTGAAAGCGCTGGGCAAGGAGGGTGTGTTGGCGCTGGTGTGTGATTCAACGAATATTTTTACCGAGAAACATTCCGGGTCAGAAGGTGATCTGGAAGAGAACATGGTGA
>JAUIEX010000022.1 GCA_030429725.1 Alphaproteobacteria bacterium | reverse complement strand
CAATCCTTTTGATCCCACACCCCGGAAAATCATCATTTTTCGCAATGTGATAATAGAATTTTGGGCGCGCCCTAATAAACGCGCGCTTTCGGCGGCACAGGCTTCACTTCATCGGTCAATGTGTGAAGATGCACATCGCGATATTGAATCTTCCCCGCCTTGCCGGGATGGTATGTCCATAATGTGTGCTTCATCCAGTTTTTATCATCACGCTCCGGCAGATCGTCCCGCGCATGTGCGCCGCGGCTTTCCTTACGGTTAATCGCAGATTCCACCGTTGCCTTCGCCTGCGGGATCATATTTTCAAGTTCCAGCGCCTCTACCAGATCGCTGTTCCAGATCAGCCCACGATCCTGAATACCAAGGTCAGCCAAGGAAGCTTCCACCTTATGAATGCTGTCCACACCTTTCTGCAGCGTTTCTTCAGTACGGAACACGGCTGCATATTTCTGCATGGATTGCTGCATTTCATCACGAATGGCCGCCGTGTGCGAAGCACCTTTTGCATTGCGGATTTTATCCAGGCGCCCCAGCGCCAGATCATCCGTCACGGATTTTGCCAATTTCTTATGCGCCTTACCCGGCTTCACCACTTTGCCGGCATGAATCGCCGCCGCGCGGCCAAACACAACAAGATCCAGCAGCGAGTTAGAACCAAGGCGGTTTGCCCCATGCACGGAAATGCACCCGGCTTCACCAATGGCCATCAGCCCCGGCACAACGCTCGGCTTTTTCGCACGCGGTGCAATTGTCAGCACCTCACAGTGAATATTTGTTGGAATCCCGCCCATATTATAATGCACTGTCGGCAAAACGGGAATCGGCGCTTTCGTCACATCAACACCGGCAAAAATCCGCGCCGTCTCGGAAATACCCGGCAAGCGCTGCGCCAGCACATCCGGGTCAAGATGATCCAGATGCAGATAAATATGATCCTTCTTCGGCCCCACGCCGCGCCCTTCATTAATTTCCATGGTCATCGAACGGCTGACCACATCGCGGGAAGCCAGATCCTTCGCGCTCGGCGCATAGCGCTCCATGAAGCGCTCACCTTCGGAATTGCGCAGAATGCCACCCTCACCGCGCGCGCCCTCGGTAATCAAACAGCCCGCGCCATAAACACCCGTTGGGTGAAACTGAACAAATTCCATATCCTGAAGCGGAATACCCGCACGCGCCACCATGCCACCACCATCACCGGTGCATGTATGAGCCGATGTGGCAGAAAAATATGCCCGCCCATAGCCGCCCGTTGCCAGCACCACCATCTGCGCCCGAAAACGGTGCATCGTACCGGAATCCAGATCCCACGCCACCACACCGCGGCACGCGCCCTCATCATCCATAATCAGATCAACGGCAAAATATTCGATGAAAAAATTCACTTTATGCTTCAATGATTGCTGATAAAGCGTATGCAGAATCGTGTGGCCGGTACGATCCGCCGCCGCACAGGTGCGCACCGCCGCCGCGCCCTCGCCATATTCGGTGGTCATGCCGCCAAATGGCCGCTGATAAATTTTACCTTCCGGCGTACGGGAAAACGGCACACCATAGCGCTCCAGCTCAATCACCGAAGCCGCCGCGTTTTTACACATATACTCAATCGCGTCCTGATCACCCAGCCAGTCGGAACCTTTTACCGTGTCATACATATGCCAGCGCCAATCATCTTCCGTGATGTTGCCCAGCGCCGCACTGATGCCACCCTGCGCGGCCACCGTGTGTGAACGTGTTGGAAAGACCTTTGAAATACAGGCTGTTTTCAGCCCCTGCTCCGCCATGCCCAATGTTGCGCGCAGCCCGGCACCACCGGCGCCCACCACCACCACATCAAACTCATGCTCGATCACATTATATGCAGTCAAAATATTCTCCTACATTCCTGAAAACTGGCTGACTTGCCAAATGATATATCCCACAACCGCCACCACACCGATGGATGACAGTTTTAACAAAAATACCAAAATCTTAAACTTACACCCGCAGGAAACATAATCCTTCAGCACCTCAAACAGGCATAAATAAGTATGATAGGCCATCAGCACCACAAAGCCCAACAGCCCATAACCGTTCAAAGGCTTTGCAAGCCACACCAGAAGCTCTCCATGCGAAAGCCCGCCGCCGGAAATATGTTTCAGCGCAAAGAGAAGCCACCCGGAAAAAGGCAACAGCAGCAGGCTGGTAAAGCGCTGCATATACCAGTGATTATTTAATTTCCGCAGCATGTCAGCACCCAATAAAAATAACCGGCCGTAATAAGGATAGATCCAAAAATGATAAGCCAGGCCGTTTTGCAAACCGTTGCAATTTCAAAACCAACCCCACGATCCCACAAATAGTGACGGATGCCATGCAACAAATTATAGATGAGCACAAAAACGGCTGCCACCAGCCCGGCCAATCCCAACGGAGAGGCCAAAAACCCGTTAACCTGCTCAAAAAGCTCCGGCTCAAACGCGCCAACCCACAACCAGCCGGCCAGCAGAAACTGCAACATGAAAAGCCCAATGCCGGAGAAACGATGCGTAATTGAAAGAACAGAAGAAATCTGCGGCTTATAAATCTGCAAGTGCGGCGAAAGCGGACGTTCCCGCCCCAGCACAGCCGAAGATTTTCTGGAGGTTTTACTCATGGGCGCAATATAGCGAATATTGTTGTGCAAACAAGTAAAGATGCCGTCTAAGCGCTAACTTTTATGCTAACTACACCTGCAACTGTGCATAATTTTCAACGCCCATTTTTTCAATCAATGTCAATTGCTGCTGAAGCCACAGATAATGCTTTTCTTCAGAGGCCAGAATTCCATGCAAAATATCAGCCGTAGCAAAGTCATTTTGCGCCTCAGTCACGGCAATGGCCTCTTTTAAATCCTTAATGGCTTTGGCTTCCATGTCAAAATCAGCGGAGAGCATTTCCTGCATCGTCTCGCCCACATGCAGCTTTCCAAGCTCCTGAAAATTCGGCAAACCGTTGAGAAATAATATCCGCTGCGCCACCATATCCGCATGCTTCATTTCATCAATGGATTCTTCATATTCCAGCTTTGCTAATGCTGCAAAGCCCTGATGTTCAAGGATTTTTGCATGTAAAAAATATTGATTAATGGCCGTCAGCTCATTTTTTAAAATTCCATTTAAAAGCCGGATAATTTCTTTTTCATTTGCACTTAATGCCATTGCACCCTCCATGATGAGACACCATCATACGTAAGCACCTTCACCCTGCAAGTAAAGCTTCAACTCAAAAAATAAGGCGCACCGGATGATTAAATCACGCCGGCTGCATGGCCACAGCAATATGCGGCGCGGCGCGATGCGCAGAATCCATAATCATCTCATCAATCTGGCACAAACATTTGCCACAGGATGGCCGACAATCCAGCCGCGCCATGGCATCTTCCGCACGCGCCACATCGGATTGGCAGCAAACCTTTGCCAGCTCACCTTCCTTAATCGCATTACAGATACAAACAAACACCGCCATCTACCCTTTATAGACCCTGTTATTAAAATAGGAGATATTTTGCCAAATTCGCTGGCACACGACGAAAATGAAGGTTTTCAAGAACCGCACCGGAGCGTACACGGAAGTACCTGAGGAACGGAAGCGCAGAAAATCATCTTTTGCAGCATGTGCCAGTAGAATTTGGCGATATGTCCTAAGAATGATTATTAATCACAATAAAAGCAAATGCAAGAACAAATGCGAATCATTCGCATCTATTCGAATGATGCGCCTTCCGGCGTGGCCAACTCCATGCCGCATGGAACATCCGAAGCGTTGGTCAGAAAACGGTTTACGAAGGAAATCTGCTTTTTCTCCAACGCTTGTTCTAAAAACTTTTTGCGCTCCAGTGCCGGGCTATTCAGCTTTCGGGAGGCAAAAACATACCACATATAGGCCACGCCCTCATCCTGCGGCACACTCACCCCTTCCAATTCTGCCGCACCGCTATGCAGATCCGCAACAAATTGCTGCGCCTTTGCCAGACCGCCTTTGGCCGCTTTGCAGTACCAATACAGAGATTTTTTATTATCCACCGCGCCATCAAGCCCGTGGCTGCAACAATAGCTTTCCGCTAATTTATGCTGCGCATAGACATCCCCGGCAATGGCATATTTCTCAAGTCTCTCACGCTTTTGCGTCTGCTCATACACCCCAAGCGCCGCCGCCGGAATGCTGGTATAGGGGTTGAGAACCTGCACCCCCGCCACCGCACAAGACATCAGAAAAATACACAGAACCAGCGCTGCATATTTCATTATCATTTATCGTACATGTTTATCGCGATACCGCACAGGGAACATTCGGCCATTTTTTGAGAAGCACATTCGCCTTTTCCTTCTCATTTTCCGTCATGCGCGGCATCAACGCCTCACGATATTCCCGCGCCCCGTCGCTGCCTTGCAGCATCGCCAGCGAGTAATAAGCATAAGACATCGCATGGTCGCGCGGAATCACACTGCCCTCAAATTCATATTCAAATTCATACATCTTTCCTACTTCCGTCATCGCATCACGCTGCCCCTGCTTGGCCGCCTTGCAGAACCAGAAAAGCGCCTTCACATTATCGTAACGCGGGCGCTTGCCGCAGCAATAATACTGCCCCACCGTGAACTGTGCCTCCGCATCACCCTGCAGCGCTAACACCTTCCAGGCTTCCACCTTGGCCGCATCACGCCCCCATTCTGCGGATTTGAACATCATCTCAATGCAGCCCGTCACCGCCACACATATCAATCCAATCATGAAAATTTTCAGTGAGTTTCGTTTCATCATAACATCTCCGGCTGGTGGGATATTTCACAAGGGATAGAAGGCACATAATGCATCAGCTGCTTGGCACGCTCCAGCTGACCAACGCTCACTTCAAGCACCAGATCACGCAGCCGCGCCTCGGCCGCCTTCACCCCGTTCTGCGCTGCCAGACTATACCAGGCATAGGCCAGCGTTAAACTCTCAGGAATATAAATACGGGATGTTGCCAGTTCACGAATGGATCGGTTGTGCATCACCGGCCTTCCATCATAAATGCTGGCAATTTCAAACTGCGCCATCGGGTGAGATTTTCGCGCTGCTTTGCACAGCCATTTGCTTGCCTGCACAATATCATAATAACCATCCACCGTGCAGCAGAAGCGCTTCGCATAATCATATTGCGCTTCCGTATTGCCGCTATAGGCCGCCGCCTCACGATCCACCGCCGTTTCCGTTCGCGGGTAAGTCTCAAGCGGCGAACGTTCTTTTTCACCACAGGCCACAACAAGTAACAGCATCAGAACAAAGCTAAAAACCCGCATTATTTTTTCACCTCACACGGCACGGCAGGATAGCGCTTACGGAAATCGCGCAATTTCACCAAGTCACCCTCACTCAAACGCGGCAGCAGCATATTGGCTTGGTTTTCCCCGTCCGGATGCTCAAATTTAAATGCCTGCGAATACCAGAAATAAGCCATAAAATCATCTTTCGGCAAGTCTGCGGCACGCAGAATTGATGGCGAAACACCAATCAGATTCCGCTCAATATTTTCCTTATCGCTCCGATAAATATTACCCATTTCATATTGCGCATCCGGATGATCGCGCCGCGCAGCCATGCACAGCCACTGCGTGGCTTGCTTGGTATCTTTTCCGTCCTCATCCCCACAACATAAGGATTTTCCCTTCTCAAACTGGGCATTTGCATCCTTTGCCAGCAGCTCGCGCTCCTCTTTCTGGCGCTCATATTCCGCCTGCGCTTCCTGTTGCATGCGCTGATATTCTTCCTGCACGGAAAGCCAGTCCATCGGCTGATCCGCCTTTTCCCGCGCCGCATTCTTCGCACCTCCGCCCTGACACGCCGCAACGGCCAACAGCAAAGCATATAAAGAGAATTGTGTCAGAAATTTCATGATCTATCACGCCGCCTTTGCCAGCGCATAAGCTTCCACCAGCGCATCCAGCACGGCATTGCCCATCGCCTCGGTTCCAATCAGGCTGGCACCTTCCTGCATAATATCCCCCGTGCGCAAGCCTTGTACCAGCACGGCGCGAATTGCCGCCTCCAGCGCGTCAGCTTCCACCGCCATGCCAAATGAATAGCGCAGCATCATCGCCAAACTCAGAATCGTCGCAATCGGATTCGCCTTATCCTGCCCGGCAATATCCGGTGCGGAGCCGTGCACCGGCTCATAAAGCGCATTGCACACATCAGAATCCGCCGCCCCTAAACTGGCCGAAGGCAACATGCCAAGCGACCCGGTCAGCATCGCCGCACAGTCAGACAAAATATCACCGAACATGTTCGTCGTCACCATCACGTCAAATTGCTTTGGGTTACGCACCAGCTGCATTGCCGCATTATCAACATACATATGGCTCAACTCAATCTTAGGGAACTCATCGCGTTGAATGCGCTCCACCGTGTTGCGCCATAATTCCGTGGAAACCAGAACATTAGCCTTATCCACAGAGCAAACCCGCCCGTCACGCTTTGCCGCCAGATCAAACGCCACACGCGCAATCCGCTCAATTTCCGGCGTGGTATATACTAACGTATTATAGCCTTTTTGTGTGCCATCGGGCAGGTTTTCAATTCCCTTCGGCTCGCCAAAATAAATGCCGCCCGTCAGCTCACGCACAATCATAATATCCAGCCCGGCCACCACCTCACGCTTCAGCGTGGAAGCATCTGCCAGCTCATCGAACACCATCGCCGGGCGTAAATTGGCAAACAGGCCAAGTTCTTTGCGCACCGCAAGCAATCCGCGCTCCGGCCGCACGGAAATATCAAGGCTTTCCCATTTCGGGCCACCCACAGCGCCCAGCAGAATCGCATCCGCCTTGCGGCAGGCGGCGGCGGTTTCTTCCGGCCATGGCGTGCCATAAGCATCATAGGCCGCACCGCCGATCAGCGCTTCGCTTACTTCAAAAACCGTATCGCTATTTTCACTCAACCACGCTAAAATTTTCTCCGCCTGTTTGGTCACTTCCGGGCCAATTCCATCACCGGGAAGCATTAAAATCTGCTGCGCCATATGCCTGCCTTGCCTTTATTTCATTTGTATCAGGTTTAATTTTCCTGCAAGTTCATAGCATATGGCATCACGCAAACAAATAGTTATCCGCCTTCTTTTTTGCCTTTTATGTACCGGCAGCGTTTTTGTAAGCCCCGCGCAAGGCAATGTTACCATCTGTCGCTGCAACCAAACCCCGGAATCACTCACGGAAACCTACGATCGCGCCTTTGGCGTTTTCACCGGCAAAGTCATCAATATCCGCCAGCGTTTAAACCCAGCCCGCACGGAAGTTGAGTTTGAAGTGGATAAGAGCTGGAAGGGCGTCCGCAATGAAACCGTCACCGTCTTCACGGAAGGAACGGGCTTCCTGCGCCCATTGATGGATGATCTCAGCTGCGCCTATCATTTTAAACGCCATGAAACTTATCTGGTCTTTTCCTTCCGCCACCGCAATGCACAAGGCTCCGCCTGGGTCAGCAAATGCAGCAAAACCGCACCCTTATCCGAAAGCGCCTCTTTCATTGAAGCACTTGGCGAACCACTTCATGATTTCTCTGAATCGGAATAATCCTCATCATCCAGCAGAATCCTTGCCGCCGCCCCTTCCAGATCATCATATTGCTTTGATTTTAACGTCCAGAAAAACGCCGCCACCGCAATCACCCCCAACAGCAACGCGATCGGCACCAACACCAGCAAAATATCCATGCCACCCCCCTGTAACAGCGCCTAACTCTTCTTCAGAAAGCAGGTTTTCAGCACAATCGTTGATTTACCGATACGACACTCCACCTCCTCTTCATCCGCCGTCAGCCGAATCTTTTTCACCACCGTTCCACGCTTCAAATTCAGGGAAGAGCCTTTCACCTTCAAATCTTTAATCAACTGCACGCTATCCCCATCAGCCAGCGCATTTCCATTACTATCAACAACATTCATATTTTTTATCCTTTCTTCAGGTTAATTCTAAAACTATTGGCAATCACAATCAGGGACGAAGAAGACATCGCCACCGCCGCCACCAGCGGCGTCACCCAGCCCGCCAGCGCCACAGGAATCGCAATCACATTATACAAAACCGCCAGCGCAAAATTCTGCTTCACCAGTTTTGTTGAAAATTTCCCCATCCGCCAGGCCTGCACCACCGGAAACAAACTCTCACTTTGAAACACAATATCCGCACTATTCTGCGTAATATCCACCCCTGAAGCGGGTGACATGGAAACTGATGCCGCCGCCAGTGCCGGCGCATCATTCAGCCCGTCCCCCACCATCAGCACATGCCTTCCTTGCGCCTGCAATGCGGTGATTTTTTCCGTCTTTTCATTCGGCTTCAGGCCACTTTGCCACATCTCAATATTCAGCTCTTCCGCCACATGGCGCACTGCCGCCTCACGGTCGCCGGAAAGCATTTTCACCTCACATTTCGCTGCAAGTGCGGCCACCACCTTCTGCGCATCCGGGCGTAAGCCATCTTTCAGCACAAACACCTGCTTCCGTTGACCATCCACCGCTAAAACCACTGCCGTTGCGCCCGCTTCAACGGCAATATCCATCCCCTCGTCCGGTTTTCCAAGCGTCACATTCTTGCCCTGATACGTCCCGGAAACGCCCAGCCCCGCCACTTCCTGTACATTTTTTAATGAAAGAAAAGTACCGTCAAACGCCGCAGCAATCGCCTGTGAATATGGGTGACGGCTATGCGCCGCCAAGGATGCTGCCAGCTGCAAATCTTCCTCATCATATTCTCCCTGAAGCGTTGCCTTACCCATTGTCAACGTCCCCGTCTTATCGAACAACACCACATCAACCTTTGACAGACGCTCCAAAGCATCCCCACTTTTCACCAGCATGCCACGCTTCATCAACCATCCGGTTGCCAACACCTGCACCACCGGCACCGCCAGCCCCAAAGCACATGGGCAGGTAATAATCAGCGTGGTCACGGCAATCAAAAGAGCATCCTGCCAATCCATTCCACCAATGAAGAACCAGCCTAAAAAAGCGCCCAGCGCCAGCAGATGCACCACCGGCGTATAAAGCTGCGCCGCTCTATCGGCCAGCCGCACATAAAGCGCCCTGCCTTGCTCGGCCTGCTCCATCAGCCGCACAATATCGGCCAGCAAACTATCCTCACTTGCCTTCTTCACGCGGCATAAAAGCGGTGCGGAAAGATTCATTGTCCCGCCATAAGCCACCGCGCCTGCCGCTACTTTCCTGGGTTGCGTTTCCCCCGTCACCAGGCTGGTATCCAGCTCGGACTCACCTTCCACCACCTCCACATCGGTTGGAATTTTCTCCCCCGCGGCTATGCGCACCATCATCCCTTCACGTAAATCGCTAATGGCAACAGAACGTTTCACCCCATCTTCTATCACCGTGGCCACACCGCGCAGCATCACCAATAAATTTTCGGCATTTTCCTGCACCTTGCCGCGCGCGCGCGCATCCAGCCACCGTCCAATCAGCAGGAAAAACAGCAGCATCACGGCGGAATCAAAATAAGCATGTTCGCCACCACGAATCGTTTCAAACAAGCTCATCAAACTGGCTAAAAGCAGTGCCAGCGAAATCGGCACATCCATATTAGTACGCCCATGGCGCAGCACAGCCCAAGCCGATTGAAAAAATGGCTGCCCGGCATAAATCATTGTCGGCAGGGCAATCAACGCGGAAATCCAATGCATCAAATCGCGCGTTGCCACACCCATCACCTGCTGGCTGCTGCTCCATAACGCCACTGAAAGCAGCATAATATTCCCCATGGCAAAGCCGGAAACCGCCACATAGCGCAACAGCCTCTGCGCCTCATTTCCGGTTTCGGCTTCCGGCGCATCACAAGGCCGCACGCCATAGCCCAGCCCCTCCACAATGGCCACAAAATCATCCGCTTGCCCAGCCGCACCGCTCCACTGCAATTGAAGCCGCCCGGTGCTTAAATTCACCCTCGCTTCCGTCACGCCCGCTTCCTTCTGCAAAGCAGATTCAATCGCCCAGATGCACCGCGCACAATGCATGCCGCTCACATTCAATGCCAGCATCCGCACACCATCTTCCTCCCGCACAAACGGGCTGAAACGTGATACCCCTTCCTGCGCCTGCTTCTCCGCTTTTTTCAAGGCACAACAAGACGTTGTTTTTGTTGAAATTGCTTCCGGTTCCATGTTGCCACTATTACCACATCCCACACACCCTTCATAGGAAACTGCACCGCCGCCTCATAAAGCCCCGGCTCACCTTCATCCTCCGCCAATGTCAGAGAAAAATCCTGCCCGCTTTGCAAAGGGCGGGTGATAAAAGCCTCCACCGCCGCCGCATGCAGCGCCTTTCCAGCCACGTCCTTCAGCCGATATTGCAACATTCCACCCTCATAGGCCACCGCACCCTGCCAGCCCAGCTCCTGCTGATGGTGCGCTGCCAGAATTGTAGCATTATAATCCAGCCCTTTATTATACGCATGCTCGGTCACCACGCCGCTATGGCTTGCGGTTGCCAGATAAACAAACACAGCATTCACAATAAAAACCACACCAAACGCCATCACAAAATACCACGGAATCATGCGGTCTTTTAGCGGCGGCCTTGCCTTGTTCACTTCACCCATATTTTCCTGCCCATAAATAGTGCCTAACGCGCACTCACAAAAATACTTTTCACCCGGTCCGCCTCTTCTGTCATCGCCTCCTGCAGGGTAAAAATTATCTCCGCCCGGTTTTCGCCCTGCTTTGGTGCGGTAATAAATAAACGAAAATGCCCCACACTATCGGCAAAAACCGGCAGCGCCAGCGTGTTTAAAACCCCTGCTCCTTTCGCCTCCATCACTGCATTTTCAATCCCGGCAACGGAAAGACGATACACACGATCCTCACGTGTTTTATTCAGAATCTTCAGCTCATAGCCATTGCGAATATCACCGTTGGAAAGCTTCACAAATAACGGGTTACGATCATGCATCACATGCAGCTCCAGCGGCGCACGTGTCAGCAGGCTGTAAAGCATAATCCCACCCACCAGCGCCATGATGGCAATGTAATAAAATGTCCGCAAACGCAGGATATGCGCCATTGCACCCGGCACTTTCCCGCCGGCATCCCGAATCTCCTGATTCGTCGTCGTGTCATAGCGAATCAGCCCCTTCGGCAGGCCAATCTTCTCCATCACATTATTGCATGCATCCACACATAAACCGCACGCAATACACTGATATTGAAGCCCATCCCGAATATCAATCCCCACCGGACACACCTGCACGCAGAGCGAACAATCAACGCAATCACCCTGATCGGCATTCGTCTCCTTCTCTTTGAGCTTGCCGCGCTTCTCTCCACGCTGTTCGTCATAGCTGATAATCAGCGTATCACGGTCAAACATGGCCGATTGAAAACGCGCATACGGGCACATATAAGTGCAAACCTGTTCCCGTGCGAAACCCGCCATCAGATAGGTGCTGAACGTCAATGCAAGAATCCAGCCCAGCACATCCGTCGGCACATCAAAATGCAGGATGTGATCCAGCAGGGTCGGCGCATCATTGAAATAAAAAACCCAGGCACCGCCCGTCAGCAGCCCAATCACCAGCCAGACAAAATGCGTCACGCCCTTCTTCCAGATTTTTTCTAAACCCCACGGGCTTTCATCCAGTTTTTTGCGCGCATTCCTGTCACCCTGCACAATCCGCTCCACCCACACGAACAAATCCGTCCACACAGTCTGCGGGCAGGTATAGCCGCACCACACGCGTCCCGCTAAAGATGTCACAAAAAAAAGCGCCACCGCCGCCAGAATCAGAATTCCCGTCAGGTAATACACTTCCTGCGGCCAGATTTCGATAAAGAAGAAATAGCCACGCCGCTCCACCATATCAATCAGAATCGCCTGATCCGGCGCATTCGGCCCACGATCCCAGCGAATAAACGGCGCAAGGTAATAGACGGCAAGCGTCAGCACCATCACCAGCCATTTAACTTTACGATACCGCCCCCAGACCCGCTTCGGATAAATTTTCTCCTGCTTGGCAAAATACTGGATCGTTTCGGAGGATTGTCCCACGGCGGCTTCTTACTCCCCTCCGCCAAGGCTGTGCACATAAACCGTTAACTGGCGAATAGTGTCATCATCCAGCCGGTCAATCCATGCCGGCATCCGGCCATGTTTGGGGTTACGGATTTGATTGGCAATCGCCGCAACGCTGCCATCGGCACTTTTCAGCCAGATCGCATCCGCCAGATTGGGCGCTCCAAATTCCTGCATGCCGCGCCCGTTATTGCCATGGCAAGCGGCACAATTCTCACGGAAAAGCCGCGCACCTTCCGGCAAAGCCGCCAAGGCCTGTTCAGAAAGATCATCCGCAGGAACAACGCTGCTGCCATCCCCCAATCCCTTAACATATTTTGCCACGGCACCAATCTGCGCACCATCAAACATCGCGCCATATACCGGCATCATGGATTGATGTGCCTCATCATGCATCCGCACACCATACTGAATTGTCCGATAAATATCCTGCATATCTCCGCCCCAGATCCAGTCATCATCATTCAGATTCGGATAGCCGACCGCACCTGCGCCGCCCGTTCCATGGCAGGTTGCACAATTATCCTTAAACGCCGCACGCCCACCGGCAAGCGCAAAGGCATAAAGCTCATTATCATTCACAATCGCTTCAAAATCAGCATCATGGAAACGCTCAAGATAGCCTTCCCGGCGCTGGAAAATTTCCTGCTGCTCGTCCTTTAACTCACGATATTGCGTCCACTCAATCGAACCTTTGGTTCCCCCACGCTCCGCATCATCGGAAAAAACCGGCCAGGCCGGATAAAACACCCAATAGCCAACAGACCAGATAATCGTCAGGTAAAACACCCACAGCCACCAGCGCGGCAATGGCGTGTTTAATTCTTTAATTCCATCCCATTCGTGACCCGTTGTTTCAACGCCCGTAACTTCATCTTTTTCTTTATGATCAACCATTATCATCCTCTTTCAAAGGTATATTTTTAAGTGATTCAATCTCTTTCTTCCGCTTAGGCTGATACACCCACACGGCAATGCCAACAAAAACTGCAAAGAAAAAAAGCAGCCCGATAAGCCCGGAATGTTCAGCCAGCCAGCGCATGCTTACATGCCCTCTTGTGTGTTTTCAGTTGCTGCCAGATCCGGATTATAATCCGTTAAATCAACCATCGTTCCCAGCATCTGCAAATAAGCCACCAATGCGTCCATCTCAGAAATGAATTTTGGATTACCGTCAAAATCACGCACCAAAATATCCTCACCATAACGCGCCCGCAACTTCTCGGCATTGTCGCCGTCCGGGTTCACCTGTGCGGCCGCGTCACGCTGCGCCTCCGCCACCATCTCATCCGTATAGGGCACGCCAAGACGCTGCAACGCCTTCAGATGCTTCTTCAGGCTCACCAGATTCACGCCATGATCCATCAAGTGTGAATAAGTCGGCATGATCGATTCCGGCACCAGACTGCGCGGATCAACCAGATGCTGCACCTGCCATTCATCGGAATATTTGCCACCCACACGCGCCAGATCAGGGCCCGTGCGCTTGGAGCCCCACTGAAACGGATGGTCATACATGCTTTCCGCCGCCAGTGAATAATGCCCATAGCGCTCCACCTCATCCCGCAATGGCCGAATCTGCTGGCTATGGCAATTATAGCAGCCCTCACGCAGATAGATATCACGCCCCGCCAGCTCAAGCGGCGTATAGGGGCGCACTCCCGCAACCGGCTCAATCGTCACCTCCTTACGGAACAGCGGAATAATCTCAACAATGCCGCCGACGGAGATCACAATAATCACCAGAATCAGCATGAAAATGGAGTTTTTCTCCAGTTTGGCGTGATGTTTCATCATGACTTATGTGCTCCTTTCCACCCGGCATTCAGCACCGTGTTATATTCCGGCTCATCGCGCCGTTTCCCTAAAACCGTCATCCGGAAATTATAGACCATAATCAATGCGCCAATCAGGAATAAAAGCCCACCAATGGCGCGTATCACATAGAAAGGATGCATCGCCATCACCGTTTCCACAAAGCTATATTGCAGGAAGCCCATCGCGTCATAATCACGCCACATCAGTCCCTGCATGATGCCACTCACCCACATCGCGCAGATGTAAACCACAATGCCAATCGTCGCGATCCACAGATGCATATTCACCAGACGCATGGAATAAAGCCGCTGATTCCACAAGCGCGGAATCAGATAGTACATGCACCCAAAGGTAATAAACGCCACCCAGCCAAGCGCGCCGGAATGCACATGCCCAATCGTCCAGTCCGTATAATGGCTTAAGCTATTCACCGCCTTGATCGACATCAGCGGCCCCTCAAATGTGCTCATGCCATAAAAAGAAAGTGAGATAATCATAAAGCGCAGCACCGGATCTTCCCGCAATTTATGCCACGCACCGGAAAGCGTCATCATGCCGTTAATCATGCCGCCCCAGCTTGGCATCCACAGCATGATGGAGAAGGTCATGCCCAAAGTCTGCGCCCAGTCCGGCAGCGCGGTATAGTGTAAATGGTGCGGACCCGCCCAAATATAAATAAAGATCAGCGACCAAAAGTGAATAATGGACAGCCGGTAAGAATAAACCGGGCGCTCCGCGCGCTTCGGCACAAAATAATACATCATCCCCAAAAATCCCGCCGTCAGGAAAAAACCAACCGCATTATGTCCATACCACCACTGAATCATCGCGGATTGCACACCCGCCCAAAGCGGATAGGATTTTGTCTCCCCAATGCCAATCGGCAAGGCAACACCATTGCCCAGATGCAGCACCGCCACCGTTACGATAAAAGCCAGATAAAACCAGTTGGCGACATAAATATGCGGCTCCTGCCGTTGGCGCAGCGTCATCAGGAACACCACCAGATAAGCCACCCACACCACCGTCAGCCACAAATCGGCATACCATTCCGGCTCGGCATATTCCTTGCCCTGCGTTACCCCGGCCAGATAGCCAAGCCCCGCCATCAGGATGAAGGCCTGATAGCCCCAGAAGGTGAAAAATGCCCATTTGTCACCCCACAGGCGCGTGCGGCAGGTGCGTTGAATCACATAGTAAGATGTGCAGAATAAGGCATTGCCGCCAAAGGCAAAAATCACCGCCGATGTGTGAAGCGGGCGCAACCGCCCGAAGGTCAGATATGGCTCAAGATTCAGCCATGGATAAGCCATCTGCAATGCAATCAGCACCCCAACGGTAAAGCCCGCAATACCCCAGAACATTGTTGCAATGGCAAAAAGCTTCACAATCTCATCGTTATAGCGTGGTGAAGTCACTGCCCTGACTGCTGTTGCTGCACTCATCTTATTCTCCTAACTTAAAAAGCGACAAGGTTAGCACCAATCGCGCATAACCATATTCCGTTTAGACCCAACGCAACGCGCCCAAAACCGGCCGCCATGGAAGGGCGTTGACGCCCCAGCCACAGCGCCCCAAAACCAATAGAATGCAGCGCCGGCAATGTTCCAACACCAAACAACACCATGCCCAAAGCCGCCTGCCAGCCATGGTCAAATGTTGCAACAATCAAAAATGCCGCCACAATCATGCCGCACGGCATGAAACCCATCATCAAACCGCGCAGCAGATAAACCAAACGCAGAGAAGAAAAACCGTCAATGCGCCGCTGCATCTTTTGCAACCTTGAAGGGCAACATTGATGCGTCTTTTTCGGCAGCAAAGCACTCACCAGAAAAACGATTCCCGCCGCCATCATCATGCCACGCATCACTGCCACCATCTGCCCTGAAAAGAAGAAGCGTGTTGCCAGAAAAGCCGCCACGCCCAAAAACGCATAGGACGTCAAACGCCCGGCATGATAAAAAACCATCAGCGATTGCGATCGCTTCCGGGCTTCAATATCCAGCATCTGCGCCGCCGCCAGTGGCGCACACATCACGCTGCAATGTACCATGCTTCCAACCAGTCCGGCCAAAAAAAGCCCCAGCAATGGCGGAAAGTTTTGCCCTAGAAAAACAGAGCATTGCGCCAATAGAGCTTCCACTAAATTACTTTCCCACGCATAAACATTCGCCCATTCTAGTCATTTCACAACAGTTTTCTTTGACTTATGTCAAGAATCGCCACTATATAATTGCGTGAAAGATACCACCTCCAGATCCACAAAAAATTTAGAAGAAAATCAGTCTTCAATAACGGATGTTTCACCTCAACCACAATCAACGGATTGCATTGATGCGCCAACGCTTTTTCTGATTAATCTCTTATTGTTGATCTTTTTTCTGGTCGTTTTCTTTGGCATCAATGCACTCATTAAAATTGGCCTGATCCTCACCGCCATCTGCGGCCTGCTGATTCTGATTTTACTATTCAATGATTTTCTACCTTATTTTCAGAAATTTAGGGGTAAATAAGTGCAGCCGGCTCTTGCACCGAAGAACAATGTAGAGCAAGCCATCCGGCAATGCGGCCTGTTTGACGACCTTTCCCAAACTTCACTCGCACACTTCGTTCAAAGTGCAACCACCATTACGCTAAAAAAGAAGGGCATTATCTTCCTTCAGGACGACCGGGCAGAGTTCTTTTACCTCATCCTTCAGGGCTGGATCAAAATGTTTCGTGAAACACTTGATGGCACAGAGGTTGTCATAGACATTCTTTCCGATGGGCAGCTTGTGGGTGAAACTGCCATATTTGAAGATACTATTCACAATTTTTCGGCAGAGGCGGCGGAAAAGGCCACGCTCCTTCGCATCCCAACGCAAATTTTAAAGCAGGTGATTGAGTCTGAGCATCAAATGGCGTTGAATATGATTCAAAATATAACGCAAAAACATCTCCGGCAAACGCATGAAATTGAGCATTTAAATATTCAGAATGCCTCCCAGCGCCTTGGCTGTTTTCTGCTGCGGCTCTGCCCGGATGCCAATAAAAAAACCGCTAAAATTCAGCTTCCTTACGATAAAACCCTCATCGCCTCACGCCTTGGCATGAAGCCGGAAACATTCTCACGCGCACTGGCAAAATTAAAGGCAGAAACCGATATTGAAATTAATAACAATATGGTTCAGGTCAATAATCAGCAATCTTTGGTTCACTATACCTGCAATCACTGCTCCGGTAGCTTCCCCTGCCAGAATAACGAGTGACCATTAAAAAAGCGCCACTAACGCTGTGCAGAAATGCTGCATTGTCAGGGCAATCGACGTCCAGCTTACAGCCCTGGATTGCCCGCACGAAGCTTCCCTCAATCCAAGCCATTCTTCGGCAATAACCTGCCGGCGCTGAAATCTTCCACATTTAGCAAAAAAGTGATACATAGCTGACAATTATTCCATAGGAGAACCTAATGAAAACACTTGCACTATTCTTCCTTACCCTGCCCTTGTTGGTGGGCTGCAATACGATGGAAGGCATCGGTAAAGATGTTAAAAAGATTGGCAGTACGATTGAAGAAAAAGCAAATTAACCTTGTACACACACAAAATGCCGGCATCTTAGACGGCACGATTTTTACGCAGATTAGCCGGAAAATGATCCTAATTTTCATGAGCGGCCGCGTACCTGTTTTGGAGTTAAAATGAATCTTATTGCGCTTAACCTGCCAAGGCATCTTTCACAGGATGATCTGCTGGTGCTGTTCAAAAGCTATGGCAGCGTTTCCTCCTGCCACCTGGTAATGAACAGCGATAACGTAACCTCAAAAGGCTTTGGCTTTATTGAAATGCAGCATGAAGACGAGGCCAAGGCGGCCATTAAGGGTCTGCACGGCATGAAGTTTCACAAGCAGGCCATCCGCGTTAAGCAAGCGGAGGAACGCTGAATCATGGCCTTATTATCGCTGGTTTACGCCCCCAACCCCATCTTCAAACAGAAGGCG
The DNA here is from genome assembly GCA_030429725.1 of Alphaproteobacteria bacterium. Lineage (GTDB taxonomy): Bacteria > Pseudomonadota > Alphaproteobacteria > Rickettsiales > UBA8987 > JAUIEX01. The sequence goes on along the minus strand of JAUIEX010000022.1, from coordinate 11,307 downwards.
GAGCCTGTAAAGCAGGTGGATGATGCCGTGCGCGGCATCATTGACGATATGTTTGAAACAATGGAATTTGAACAGGCTGTGGGCATCGGCGCAAACATGGTGGGTCTTTTACAACGTATTGCCGTGGTAGATATCCACCCGAACGGCATTTCAGAACCTTATACGCTTGTGAATCCGGAGATTTTTTGGCGCTCAGAGGAGATGCAGGAGCATGAGGAAGCCTCCCTTTGTTTTGCAGGAATTTCCGCCCCCATCAAGCGGCCAAAGGCAATCAAACTGCGTTATCTGGATTATCACGGCAAGCCGCAGGAGCTTGCCGCAGAAGGCTTTCTGGCCAGCGTGATTCAGCATGAAATTGACTATCTGGATGGTATCACTTTTCTGGATCACCTATCAAAAATGAAGCGGGATCTGCTGAACAAAAAAATGCTTAAACACATCAAGAATCACCCGCCGCACGTGCATTCTGCCAGTTGCAATCACTAGGCTCCGTTATTATGGCACATATGCGCACCTCCAATCTGGCCGAAATAACGTTAGGGAAAAACCTTGCGCGTCTGCGTCAAAGTCAGGATATCACCCGCCTGCAACTGGGTCGCATGGTCAATAAGAAAGAGCAGGAAATTGAAAAATATGAGAAAGGGGAGTTTGTTCCCCTGCCCGTGCTGGAGGATATTGCCAAAGCATTGGGAGAGCCGATCCCCAAAAAGATCATCCGGCGTATTTCCTTCCTGCGGAAGCTGGAAATGGAAACCGGTATTGAGCAGGAAGAACTGGCTGATCTGTATAACGAAGCCCTGCCGGAGGCGCTTGATTACTAAAGCCCCTGCTTTTGGGCATTCACACCCGCCAGCGTTGCCCGACAGGTAAATTCCATCCCGGCAAGCCTTCCCACATAGACCTGCCCTTCCCTGCGCAGGTCGATCGGCATCTCCGTGCCGTGCACCACCACACGCATACGATCATGCCGGCATTCCAGCACATCCGCTTTTTTAGCAATGCCACGTTCCGTACATTCAATGGTTACAACTGGATACATGAGATTCTCCTATTCCCATTCTGCTTCATCTTCCGATATTAATCCACCTTTCATGGAAGGCCCTTTTTTATGCACCTGCTGACGATCACCGCAGATCAAATGATGCCACTCCGGCAGATCATACCCCCCTGCCACCAGGCGATAGCCGCATGTGTGCGGCAACCATGTCAGTTCATGAATATTCTCCGGGGTCACCTTCACACAATCCGGCACATTGCGTTGCCGGTTGGCATAATCAGCGCATTGGTGGCTTTTCAAACATAGATAACGGCAGGCAACATTCGTCAGTGCAATTTCTCCGCTATCTTCATCTTCCACCCGCACCTGACAACACAGGCCACACCCATCGCAGATTGATTCCCATTCAGAAACCGTCATTTCTTCCATTGGTTTGGCCAGAAATGCCGGTTGCTGCATTTATTCCTCCTGTGCCTCCAGCCATGCGGCCTCGGCCTCTTCCAGTGATGTTTGCACCACGGCATACTGTGCCAGCAATTCATCCATCACACCAGGTTTATTGATGGCTTTGGGCGTAGCCATTTCTGTCTCAAGCGCCAGTTTTTCTGCGGTATATTTATTCACTTTCTTTTCCAGTTTTTCAACAGGATTGCGTTTGTTTTTCTTCGACTTTTTATGATCCTTTTTGTCTTTCTTATCCTTCTTCGCGTCAGAGCGCTCCTTCCGGCGCTGGTCAATCACCAGCTGGCGATAGGCTTCCAGATCATCGTTATAGGGCGTCACACTGCCATCTTTCACCAGATAGAGTTGATCGGCCACCGATTCCACCAAGTGCGGGTCGTGGCTCACCAGAATAATGCACCCTTCATAGCCATTAAGCGCCTGAATCAACGCCGCCCTTGCATCAATATCAAGGTGGTTGGTCGGCTCATCCAGCAGCATGATGTGCGGCGCATCATGGCTCATCAGGCAAAACAGCAACCGCGCCTTCTCACCACCGGATAGCTCTTCAATCGTTGTGTCAGACTTTGCTTTATCAAATCCAAACTTACCCAGCATGGCGCGAAGCTTATGCTCCGGCTGATCTTTAATTGCCCGCCGCAAAACTTCATAGGCCGTGGCGTCCACATCCAGCTCATCGGATTGGTGCTGGGCAAAATACCCCACGCGCAATTTACCACTGCGGAACACATTGCCCTGCATGGCTTCCAGATTGCCAGAGATCAACTTCACTAACGTGGATTTACCATTACCATTCGCTCCCAGCAGGGCAATTCTGTCCTCCCCGCCAATGCTTATATTCACCTTCGTTAACACAGGCTTGCCCGGCTCATACCCCACATCGGTGTTATCAATCGTTACAATGGGTGAGCCCATCTGCTCCGGTTGCGGAAATTTAAAACTGACGGAACGCTCCGCAATCAAGGCGTCCACCATGTCCATACGCTCAATAGACTTCAAACGGCTTTGCGCCTGCTTGGCCTTACTGGCCTTCGCGCCAAAGCGCGAGACAAACTCCATCATCTTCTTTTTATGCGCCTGCTGCTTTTCAAACAGCGCCTGATGCCCCAGTCTTTTTTGCGCGTGCGCTTCTTCAAATTGGTCATAATTGCCGGTATAGAGCGTCAATTTTAATTGATCCAAATGCGCGATATGCGTCACCGTTTTATTCAGCGTTTCCCTGTCATGGCTAATGATAATGAAAGTGTGCGGATACTGGATAAGAAAACTTTCCAGCCATACAATAGCCTCAAAATCCAGGTGGTTGGTTGGCTCATCCAACAACAGCAATTCAGGTTTTTGAAACAATGCCGCTGCCAAGGCAACCCGCATCCGCCAGCCACCGGAAAAATCACTGATCGGCCGGGATTGATCTTCCACCGGAAAACCAAGCCCGGAAAGAATAATCGATGCCCGCGCCGGTGCGCCATAAGCATCAATATCATCCAGCCGCACATAGATATCCGAAATACGCTCCGGGTCGGTTGCTGTTTCAGCCTCCGCCAGCAGGCTGGCACGCTCCGTATCCGCTGCCAGAACCACATCCAGCAAGCTGGTGTCATCATCCGGCATATCCTGCCGCACCATGCCCATTTTTGTGCCGGCGATCATGTCAATCTCACCGCCATCAAGCTCCAGCTCTCCGGCTATTAACTTGAACAGGGTTGATTTTCCCGTGCCATTGGGCCCCACAAGCCCCACATGGTATCCCGTGGGGATCGAAAGCGAGGCATTATCCAAAAGCGTTCTTCCGGCAATGCGATAGGTAATATTTTTAAGTTGTATCATAGGGTCTAACTATTTGGGTAACATCGTTATGCGCCGCCTTCTAACACAAAGAACGCCTAACCTGAACTTTATTTAGACAACGGCCTTCATTGCCTTGTAAATCCTTGTGGCTGGTTGCAACGCGGCGCACAAAGAGGGTGATTTCCAGCTACCACTTTAATTGCGCAGCAAGCGCACAATAATTCGCAGCTATTGATGGCCTCCCATATTGTTCGTTGGTCAGAGAACACAGATTTACGAGTGATTATCTTAAATTCCAGAACTCAAGACTTGATCTGACGATCGCATCATGCAGCCACATCATATTGATGCTTCATCCATTTTTTAGCGTAATTGGGTGCTTCTTCTCCCCAACCACATAATAGAATTTCTCCAAATTCTGGCAGGTGCATAGCATCGGCGCGGATGCCTTGATTAGTGGCGCGGCTCTACGCTTGAGTATTCTCTGGTTGTTTATTAAACATAAGAGGTCAATCAAGAAAGCTCACATAAGAAGCTCCAAACCTTAAACAGCCGTAAGAAATTTGAAATCAAAGGGTATACCCAAAGTATACCCTTTGATTTTGGCATAAGGCACAGGGTACCTGCCTTCTCTATAACCTTCTGTAAATAATTAGGAAAGTTGGTTGCGGGGGTAGGATTTGAACCTACGACCTTCAGGTTATGAGGCGTATTAGGGGTATTTTCACCCACCTTCATAAAGGTGTATTAGACTTTATATAACAAAGGTTTGTGCCGATTCCTGCGTTTATGCGCTTATCCCAAAATGCACCCTTTTTCACCCCGAATGCGGCACCAGTGCGGCACCAAATTTCGGCAAATGCGGCACCAGAATTGGGCTATGAAAAGCGTATTAGTCCATGTAATCAAAATTCACTGGCTGTCCATTCCATACAGAATAAAGGCGCTCGCCATCCCAATAAGAAATACGTCCATTCTCCTCGCTTCGCTTTGCACGCCACACATTATCAGCGTGTAAAAGAGATTTGCTTAAATTTGGATCGAGAATTGGAATTTCTTCACCCCTTTGGCCGTATCTATCATCGCGCAAAGTTTGGTTTGTAAGTCCCATCAATAATGCGGCGTGCTTGCTTTCTTTCACAACAATAGCAAAATTGTTATGAATCATGTTATATCCCCACGTCGCATGAACAATGCGATGGTCGGCTTGCTTTGAAAGCCTTCCTATTATTGTCTCTATACTCTTTTCTGATAAAAGAGAGGACTTGTCTGCAATCATACCTGCAGTGGCCTTGCCGCACCAATCGAGAATAACTTCTTTTTCGGCTAATTCTAAAATTCCAGATGTTCTAGCTGCAAATCTTTTCGCAACAGGCGCATAGTTTGAAGTTGTTACGAAGAGGGCTTTCTGCGCATTTTCAACCATGCTGACCCCAAATAGAGCGGCAACATCTGTCTGGCCTATACTTCTGTGAGGGGCATATTTTTTTGCTTGAACAACAGTGAGGATATCCCCCAGAGGATCTTCTTGCCACAAGCGGATATCAATGCCCTCATCGCCACGTCCAGGACCCAAGATTGCTTTAAATCCATGGTTCTGGAAAATTCTAAACAGTAATATTTCGAAGTCTCGCCATTCTAGTTTATGGAGATCGTCTGGATTGGTTATAAAATGAGAATATAGCTCTTCATAAACATCTGAGGTGTCCTCTGTTACAAGGCTGCACACCCATTGCCAGTGGAAATATTCCTCAAACTTTTTAGATAGCGCTTCATCATTGGGATAAATTGCAAATGTACAGCTGCTATATAACTCAAACCAATATCCGTGTGCTTCGAGTAGTTCATAGAATTCGGTATCTAACCCCTCTATTCCTTCGGTAATGAAACGATGAAAGTCACCTTCAGACCAAAACAAAGTTGTAATCGGAGGAGATTTAGGCTCACCATTAACATGTTCCAAATATGATTTAAAACCACAGTCAAACCATAGGTCTTTAGATGTCGCCCATTCTTTTATGACTCCCTGAATTCGTGATATTTCAGTTTCAATATCCTGATCCGACCATTCATCTATATTCTTAATTTTCATCATTGTTTACTCAGCGCCAACTCCAAGTCCCTATGCTCAAAGGCGGAGGCCATGCGATCCATCTCTTTTTTGCTGATGCCAAAATGGCTGGCAATCGCTCGCCATTCGCTGACTGAATCTGCCACCTCTTTTACAATTTCTTTGGCTCTGGCATTTTCAATGCGAAAATCCTTCGCTACAGAAAGTGCTGCATCAAGTGAAGCGGTGGGGTCATCAAAGGTAATGGCGGTGGAGAGAATGCGCGGCTTTATTTCCGTTGGCGTGGGGTTCACGTCATAGACGGGCGAAAGCCGCCAACCTTTATGGCGTTCATAAACGAAGCCGTGATTGCGCAGATGGTCATCGGTGTTGGAAATGAGCACAGTAAACACCATCCTGCGCCACAGCTCCTCCATATCATGATTCGGCTGCGCTCCATGTTGAGCCAGCGCATAGGCAATTTCCAGATAACTATGCTGCTCATTATCCTTTGCGCCCAGCATGCTCATGGCCGAAAGAAACGGCACACGGGTTTCGCCCGAACGGTCAAAGCGGTTAATGATCAACACGGGTTTATCCGCGATTTTCTCCAGCCGGAACTGTGGCACCTGAATGCCAGCTCTGTATGCTAATGTCAGGGCAATGGCCTCCCAGACCACCACCTTATACTCATCATCCTTGCGCGGGAATTTAGCAATGGCCAATGCCCCATCCTGATCCCGCACCGATGCTTTAGGTCTTGCGCCGCCAAGTGATGAGCCTGGCACAAGCAATAGCTTCAAATCTTCCGCTGTTTCATCATCATCGATAAACCGTTCAGATGCAGAAAGCAATTTGGGTAAGTCCACCAGCGGCGGCACGCTGTTTTTATTCTTCGGGGCAAGATATGGCCCTTCGGGCTTTTCTGAAAAACGCAACGCTCCCTGCCGTGTTTCATCGTTGACGCCCAATAGGTAATCAATCTCGGTTAATGTGCGTGGCGTTTCATTCTCTGACTTGGCGCGTGCCGTTTCATTGCGGCGCATTAATACGCGCCCCCAACGGTCAGGTGCGGAATCACCAATCGCACCGAAGATAATCTGATCTGGCTGCGTGTGAAATGCACCTTCTGACAATTTCAGCGCAGGCTCTAATGCAAAGCGCTCCGGCTGCGCAAGCCAGGATGGTGCATATTCAAACGTGGCGCTTTCTCGCCCCTTTCGGTTATGACACCACAGCGTGCCGACCAACGGGCATTCGTCCCCCAGCGCAATCGAAACATATATTTGCCTGCTACTCATGACCGGCCTCATCTTTTTTCTGTGGCAGGCGCACGCGTTTCGGCAAGTTCGCTTCCTCTATCTCACGTCCGGTCTGATCATAGGCGGCATCGGCCACATCCTGCAGGCGCTGAAGCATACCGAGCGCAAACAGCACCGATGCGTAAGAAGCCATCGCCACCCCGCCTTCGCCTTTTTCAATTTTGCTTAATGTGCGCGGGGAAATATCCGCCCTTTCTGCCAGCAGCTTGGTGGGGATGCGCCGTCTGCGCCGAGCATCACTCATGTCAGCGCCCAGCTTCCTTAGCGCTTTTAGTACGGGTATGGGTAAATTGGCCTGCGCCATATTCGCTCCTTACATGCAATTTTCTGCACGTTATTAATTATAAGAGGCATAATACTGCATCTTAAATGAAAAATCAATAAATATCATTATAGCAAGCATAATTATGCGTCTTATCTATTATATAAAGCACGATTATGCTTCTTATGCGCAATTCAGTGCATTTTCTTAATAGGCTTTGGCTAAGAATCAACTATAACTCTAAGTAATTGAATTACTTAATTGTTCGAACAATTTTAAGGGTTTACTTCAGCCTTTTTCTATTGCTTCATGTGTATGTTGTTACACCAAATTATACGAGTATTTACCAAAAGAAATGGCAGGGAAACAGATCAACTTCACCAAAAAGACCATTGAGGCATTACCATCGCCCACCAAGTCGGTGCGGGCCTATTATCATGATACCAAAGAAACAGGGCTTTCTATCTCCATCACGCGAGCTGGCAGCAAGACGTTCTTTGTGCGCAAGCGTATTGACGGCGCGGATGAGCGCATCACGCTGGGGCGTTATCCAGACCTCAGCATTGAAAATGCCCGCAAGCTCGCTGCAAAAACCAAAGGCAGCATTGCGATGGGCAAAAACCCGCAGGCCGAAAAACGCGCCATCCGCGATGAGATGACCTTCGGCAAATTGTTCGAGCTGTACATGGAGCGGTATAGTAAGAAGTACAAACGCTCATGGAAATATGACGAGCGAGAAGTCAACAAACATCTCTCGCATTGGTTCAATCGTAAGATTTCGCGCATCACCAATGAAGACGTGCACAAGCTACACACCGAGCTGGGCGAAACCAGCGGGCGCTACCAGGCCAACCGCATTCTGGAGCGCGTGCGGGCGATTTATAACAAAGCCATTGAGTGGGGATGGAATGGCCGCAACCCTGCGCTGGGTGTGAAGAAGTTCCGCGAGCGATCTCGTGACCGTTTTCTGCTGCCTGAAGAAGTCGCCCGCTTTTTCGACGCGCTGGCGAAGGAGGAGAATGTGACGGCACGAGATTTCATCCTGATGGCGCTGCTCACCGGCGCACGCAAAGGCAATGTGCTGGCGATGCGCTGGAAGGAAATCAATATGGAGCATCAGATCTGGCGCATCCCTGACACCAAAAACGGCGAGCCGCATAACGTGCCGCTGTCGCCGCAGGCAATGGAGATTCTGCACAAACGCAAGAAGGTGCAGGAGCTGACGGAACAAGAATCGCAATACGTCTTCCCTGGCGATGGGGTGGATGGGCATCTGGCTGATCCGAAAAAAGCGTGGTACCGCCTGCTGAAAGTAGCGGAAATCGAAAACCTGCGCATCCACGATCTGCGCCGTACACTCGGCAGTTGGCAGGCATTGCAGGGCACCAGCACCGCCATCATCGGAAAGTCACTCGGCCATAAAAGCCAGCAATCCACCGCTGTCTATGAACGACTGACGTTGGAGCCGGTGCGCCAATCTGTGCAAAGCGCCACGGAAGCACTCTTCATGGCAGCCAAAAAGAAAGAAGCGGAGCATGTATGACGCCTGCCGCCACTATTTCTACCGAACGGGTGTTGCTGTCTCAGCTTGATGGTTTCTTGCTCGGCTGGTTTCACTATCAGAATGGTGGTGCGGATAGTTATGCCGCCTGCTTCGATATTCCCGATCCCGTGCCGCCTGCATTTGAAAATATGTTGGCGCAATTGTTGCCGTTATATGAAAGCAGTTTTGATATTGAGCCAATCGACGCATTTCTGATGGCAGTGGGTGGACTGGATAATCTGGCCATTTTCCTCGACCCACCCGCCACGGAATATGGTCTTGACGAACCGGACAAAGCATTCTGCGAACAAGCACCATCGCTTTATTTGCTGCATGCGCTGGTCTTGTTCAATCAAGCCTTGCCAGCTTTGCAGGCAGGTGGCATTGCCGCAAATGCAGCCACACAACTGCTGCAATTACAGCAAGCGGTGGAGCATGCCGTTGCCGCCAATAGCTGCAGTTCCATGATGCGGCGATATGCCACCCAGCACATCCGTCAGGCAAAAAATGGCGGCAAAGCCCGCGCTGAAAAACTCTATGGCAAAACCAAAGCCTACGCAGAGCAGCGTTTCAAAGAAATCCGCGCCAAAGGCTCTAGCCTCAGCATGAGCCAGATCGCCCTTAAACTTGCTGATGAGCTGGAGCATAATCCCATCGCAGGTGACGAACCACTTTCCAACCCCTATGATACAATCTACCGCTGGGTGCGGGTGATGAATCGATCTTCAGTGTAGAGCCTGCCCAGCACACACCATGGTTTGCCGTGCACGCCCATAAGTCTGCCCGCCACGCATCTACCGCAACTGCATAAAGCTCCGTAACGTTGGGCGCATCAGCAACCAACTATGGAGAAAATCATGCAATTAACCAAAGAAGATTTATTGAAGGAATGCCTGCTCACCCGTAAACAGGCGGCAGAGTTTTTAGGCGTGAAGGAGCACACGCTGGCGGTGTGGGCGTGCAACAAGCGCTACACCTTGCCTTATGTGAAAGTGGGGCGGCTGGTGAAATACCGCTATTCCGATCTGCTGGCATTTGTCGAAGCACGCACGGAGAACATCAAACTGCCAGACGAGTTGTAATCATGAGCAAAATTCCCATGCAGCAATGGTTTCCGGATGCGCATATTGCCGATACCGCTTTGCTTAATCTGGAGCAGCAAGGGGCGTATCGCTTGTTGCTTGATAACATGTGGATAAAAGGCGGCTACATCAAAAATGATGATAAAGAAATCGCCCGCATGTTGCGCATAACGGTTAAAAAATGGCAGAAGGTGAAGCCTTTTCTGGAGGATTATCTGCTCTTTTTTGAGGGTAATATCACGCAAAAAAGATTGATAGATGACTACTATAAAGTCATCAAAAACAAGAAAGATAATACAGAAAATGGTAGCAAAGGCGGTCAAAAAACCAAGGAAATCTGGGAAAAGTTCCAAAAAATCGCTACAGCGCAAGACGATCTTTTCGCTAGGGCGGAAGAACGTCTGGATGGCTCTAGCAGGCACATCAGTGAGGTGCTACCGCATCTAGAACTAAAACCAGAACCATAACTAAAACTAATCTTATAATAGAGAGAGCTAAAGCTGTGGATAACTAGAAATGGAGGCAATATGACAGACACGCTAGAAGACATATTTATGAGAGATCATGGCTATAACTATGATGAAGCGGTGGAGGCCAAACGTAATTTGGCAGGATTCTTCAGCCTGCTTTTAGAGATAGACTAGGAGCAGAAGATAAAGAAGCAGAAGGCAGAAAAAGAGGCAGAATCAGAGAAGACATGAAGATCATCAGCTACAGTGACTTGCATTTGGAATTTGGGGGCGGTTTTCTTCCGCCAGCAAAAACAGATGCAGATATTATGATTCTGGCGGGCGACATCATTACCTTTCGGGATTATGCCCCATTAGAAAGGTTTCTCGCCAGCTGGGAAAAGCCAGTGCTATTCATTGCTGGCAACCATGAGTATTATCACAGTGCACCCATGCTGGATGCAGCCAAAGGGTTTAGCGAATGGCTTTTCCAGAAATATCCAAACGCAATCTTTCTGCAGGATGAGGCGGTTACCATTGGTGGCGTGCATTTCTTTGGTGGTACGATGTGGACTGATTTCAACGGGCGCAATGAGAAGGCAATGCTTGAAGCTATGGCCGGCATGAATGATTACCGCGTCATTAAGCAAGGGGATGGCATAACGCTTACACCATACAAGACCGTTACTTTGCATGAGGCTTTCGTGACTTCGATCACAGAATGGTTTGAGCAGCCATTGACGGGGCCACGAGTGGTGATCACTCATCATGCGCCGGTGGTTAATCCAAACACAAGGCATGGTAATAGCTTGTTGATGCCAGCTTTTAATTCGTTGGATATGATTGCGCTGATTGATCAGTATCAGCCAGAGCTTTGGGTCTATGGCCACACCCATGAGTGCGATGATCATCGCAGAGGCAAAACAAGAATCATTTCAAACCAATGTGGTTATCCCAATAATGCTGGCGGGTATGAGTGCCAGGGTTTTGATCCTGAAGGTTTGCCAATTGAGATCAGCAACGTCCAATAATTAAAAAGGTACTGGGGTGCCGTCCCCCCTGCGGGTACGCCGAGGGCGCGGGGTTTTACTAGGCACATTTCCAGAAAAACCATTTCGTTTCGTTTTCTCGACACAAGAATCTTTGTATATCAATAGCTTATTTGGGCAAACAGCGAAATGGGGGTATGTGGGGGCATTTCGTTTGAGGCAGCGTATGCACAAAACGCTGCATTGCGTTGCGAAGTGTTGCCACGCGTTGCATGCCGTTGCAAAATATTTCGCTGTGTTACATGGCGTTACACCGCGTTACAAACTGTTACGCGCCGTTACACAAAGTGACGCGGCGTGGTC
>JAUIEX010000021.1 GCA_030429725.1 Alphaproteobacteria bacterium | reverse complement strand
AGGGATTGGCTATGAAATTTCACCGCAGGCACAGGAATATGCCCAGCAAGAGAATGGCTCTGCCCGGCTGAAATATATTCTGGCCGAAGATTTTCTGGCAGACGGTAAACATGCAGATATCAGCATGGCAATTGATGTTTTTGAGCATGTGGAAGATGCTTTTACCTTTCTTCGTAACATGAAAAAGAAAGCGGATTGTGCCATATTCCATATTCCTCTGGATATCTCCGTGCAGAGTGTTTTGCGCGTAAAGCCCATTTTGCAGGCGCGGGCTTCTGTGGGGCATATCAATTATTATACCAAAGAGACGGCGCAGGCGCTTTTGGAAGATACCGGGTTTGAGATTATTGATTGGCACTACACGGCCGGGGCTATTGACCTTGCCGCAAGCTGGAAAGCAAAGCTGGCAAGCTTGCCAAGGCGGCTATTATTCATGATCCATAAGGATTTTGCGGTTCGGTTGCTGGGCGGCTATTCCATGCTTGTGCTGGCCAAGGCCAGGCCTTAAAAATTTACCTAGGCAGCGTCCTTCGCTTCCTCCGGTTTTTCAAACTCAATCAGCAGGTCATTAACCTGAACGGATTCACCCGCCGTGGCGGTAATGGATTTTATAATGCCTTCTTTTTCAGCATAAAGCATATTTTCCATTTTCATGGCTTCAAGCACTAACAGCTCCTGACCCGGTGAAACAATGTCCCCTTCCTTGACTTTCAGCTCAACAACAATCCCGGAGATCGGAGCCGTTAACACGGAGGGACCCAATGTTTCAGAGGCCAGAGGCATGAAGCGTGTAAGTTCGGCCACGCGCGGCGTGCGAGCGGTTACCTTTGCCCGGCTACCGGCATGGGTTAAAATATAGCCGCCATGGGTGTAAGCAATGCGCACATTCACCGGGCGCCCTGAAACCGTTCCCTGAAAAAGGCGGCTGCCAAGCACCCAGTTGCTATAAACACCAAAGCGCTGCTCGCCATATTCAACATCATAACCATCTTTTTGACGGCGGACGTTAACGGGATAATTATCATCATCCACGCTGACAACCCAGCGCGTGCCAATCTGGCGACTTCGACCACGTGCCTGACCGCTGATGGTTGTGGCGCGTTCGGCATCCTTGAGGTAAATAAACAACCCAACGGCAATGAGTGCGCGGGTTTTTTCCATGCTCAGTTCCGCGCCGGAAAACCCTCCCGGATATTCTTCTGCGATGAAGTGAGTGGATAAATGCCCGGAGCGGAAGCGTTCATTTTCCATCAATGCTTCTAAGAAGCTGATATTATGAGAAACACCGGCAATAACATACTGACCCAGCGATTCTTGCATGGTTTTGATCGCTTCCGTACGATTCTTGCCATAGGTGATGAGTTTAGCAATCATGGCGTCATAAAACATGCTCACTTCGCCGCCGGCATAAACCCCGCTATCAACGCGAACATTGCCGCCTTTTTTTGGCTCTTGATATTGCGTAATACGCCCCGTGGAGGGAAGAAAGCTCCGTTCCGGGTCTTCAGCATAAACCCGGCACTCAATTGCGTGGCCTTTAAGTATAACATCTTTTTGATCCAGCGGCAGTGGCTGGCCATAAGCAACGCGGATCATTAACTCAACCAGATCAAGCCCAGTGACATATTCGGTGACGGGATGCTCCACCTGAAGGCGGGTATTCATTTCCAGAAAATAGAAGTTCTTTTCCTGATCCATGATAAATTCCATGGTTCCGGCGGAGAAATAACCGACGCGCTTGGCCAGTGCCACGCTTTGTTCATACATGGCTTGGCGCGTTGCATCATCCATGACAGGGGATGGAGCTTCCTCAATTACTTTCTGATGATGGCGCTGAATGGAGCATTCCCGCTCCCCCAGGCAGAGGATATTGCCGTATTTATCGGCCATAAGCTGAATTTCAATATGGCGGGGATCTTCAATAAATTTTTCAATAAAAACACGATCGTCACTAAAATTTTTGCGGGCTTCGTTGCGTGTGGATGAAAATGCCTGCTTAATTTCGGCTTCTTCCTTAACGATGCGCATTCCCTTGCCACCGCCGCCAGCTGCTGCTTTCAACATCACGGGATAACCAATATTGTTCGCAACCTCCGTGGCCAGTTCCGGGGATTCAATTTCACCTTCATAGCCGGGAATGGTGTTCACACCGGCTTCTTCCGCATGTTTCTTGGCGCGAATCTTGTCGCCCATCGCGTAAATCGCCTCCACAGGTGGGCCAATAAAGGTAATATTTTCAGCGGCCAGCGCCTTGGCGAAATCCGCATTCTCGGATAAAAACCCATAGCCGGGATGAACGGCCTGCGCGCCGGAAACGCGACAGGCATCCAGCACATTTTCAATAACAAGGTAGCTTTGATCCGAAGGGCTGGGGCCAATATAATACGCCTCATCCGCCGCGGTAACATGCAGCGCATTGGTATCTGCATCGGAATAAACGGCAACGGTTTTAATGCCCATTTGGCGGCAGGTGCGGATTACGCGCAACGCAATCTCACCACGATTAGCAATTAATATTTTTTTGAACATACCTGCTTATAGAGGGAAGTGAAAAAAGAGGAAAGAGAGAAGAAAGGCGGGCTAGGGTAAGCCGAGGATTTTATGCTGCTGAAGTGAAAGAAACACACCTTCCTGCTGTGCCAGAGCAGCGGTGTAAGATAGGTTGTCTTTATTTTTGGCGTCATCATATTCATCCATCGGCTGAACATAAACGGGGATTTTATAGGCTGACTGGCCAACTTCCGGCAATGTGGTATAGCCACTGAATGTGTTAGAAATAATAAATTTGAAAGCCTTGATGCGCGGAAGCAAATCGGCGCGAATAGGGTGGTATTGCCCTTGTGGAGCTTTAGGCGAGCAAACAATTTCAATCTCTTCAGGAAGATCGCGATAAAGCGTGCCATTGGTTTCAATCTGCACAATGAATCCATCATCCAGAAGTGTTCTACCCAGAGGGGCAATGTTCTGACGAAGGGGCTCACCCCCTGTGAGAACAATCAGGTGATGCGTGCGTTTTCCCTGATTATTCTGAGATAGCCTGATGACCTCTTGGTGGAGATATGCCAGTGAAAAAGGAGCGAAATCCTCAAACTCCGTATCGCAGAAATGGCAGGCCAGATTGCAGCCACCCAAGCGAATAAAGATAGCGGGCTGGCCTGCGCGGGGGCCTTCTCCCTGCAATGTAGCAAAGACTTCCTGCACATAGAGGTTAGAGCCATCACCATTTTCTGGTTTTCTAATGGGGTTTTTGCCAAACATAAGGTTGGTATCGGTTTACTGGCCGAGTTTTGCCAGCTCCACTTCCACGCGAAGCTCAATTTCATCAAGGATCTGTTCAAGTTTAGGATCGCTGGAGGGATCTTTTTGCTGCCGCACAAGCGTTGCAAGTTTCTGAACATTTTGCGGTGTCACTGCGCCAAGCAGTAAGTATTTCTGCAGCATTTGAAGCTCATCAAGCATGTCATTGCCATACCGCACAAGCGCCTGACGCTGCAGCAAATCATCACGAGGCATTTGTGTTGCTATGATTGCATTCATCGGCATGATTTGTGGCGGTGGTGTTGTGGCCGCCACCTGATTGATATCATCGCTGGCGCTGGCGAGTGCATCAGCAAATGCCCCGCTATTTGCCGTGCTATTTATTTTCTTCTTCTTTTCCGTCGCTTTAACAGCGCCAATATCCTGAATCTTCATAATACCCGCTTACATAGCAGCAAAAGGTGAGGGCAGGAAGGGGGTTAAGGGGGCGGCATATTTTGCCATTTTAGGGAAAAATGGTACCTTTGCGCCTTCGAACCTAAAAAGAATTTGGCTTTAATATTAACCTAAGCCAATGATATATAGTGATAATATAACTTGGCACACTTGATGCATGTAAGAGTGCAAAGAAGTGAGTTATATGATGCAAGATATTGTGATTTTATTACGTTGTTTTACAAGTGTGAAGGGGCTGAAGCTGATTGCTTATGCTTTTGTCCTTCTGATTGGCTTTATGTTTTACGCGCTGCTGCTGAGCACCTATGGCGCTAAATTAGCGTCTGCGAGTTCTCCCGTGCGTATTAAAGATATTGTGACGGTTGAAGGAATTCGTGAAAATGCACTGGTTGGGTATTGCCTTGTTGTTGGCCTGAACGGCACCGGTGATAAGATGAATAACTCCATTTTCACGGAAAAGAGTCTGCAATCTTTCCTTGAGCATCTTGGAGTCAATACAAGCGATAGCCGTTTGAAGGCAAAGAATGTTGCTGCGGTGGTTGTAACGGCCAGCCTGCCAACTTTCGCACGTGCCGGCGGTGCTATGGATGTAACGGTGAGTACGCTTGGTGATGCAAGCAGTCTGGCGGGTGGGATGTTGGTTTCCACGCCACTGCGCGGCGCGGATGGACAAATTTATGCTATGGCACAGGGCGCGGTGGCGATTGGTGGCTTTGAGGCCTCCGGCGGTTCCGGTTCCAGCATCAGTAAGGGCGTGCCAACCACGGGATTTGTTTCCAATGGAGCAACGGTTGAGCGTGAAGTGGCGTTTGAGTTGAATCAGCTTGATGAGCTGGATCTGGCGCTAAGGAATCCTGATATTGCAACGGCAAAGCGCATTAAAGAAGCGATTAATCAACATTTCCCGGATATTCCTGCCCAGATGATGGATCCGGGGACGGTTCGTGTGGTTGTGCCTGAAGAATATCATGACCGCGTTGCGATGATGCTTTCTGAAATTGAACAATTAACGGTGGTGCCGGAGCAATCCGCCAAGATCATTATTGATGAATCTTCCGGGACAATTGTGATGAACGAAGATGTGCGCATCAGCACTGTGGCCATTGCCCAGGGTAATCTTGTGGTGCGCGTGAGTGAGACGCCGCTGGTGAGCCAGCCCGGTGCTTTCTCCGGCGGAGAAACGGCTATTGTTCCAGGCACACAGGTGGAAGTGGAAGAAGAGCCGGGACGGCGGATGGCGATCATGGAAAGTGGGCCAACATTACAAGATTTGGTGAGTGGATTAAATGCGCTTGGTATTGGCCCGCGTGATCTAATTACTATTTTACAGACAATCAAAGTTGCCGGTGCGTTGCAAGCCGAAATTGAGATGAGGTAGCGCGATGAACGGCTTAAGTCATACACCAAGCATGATTCACTCGGCCTATTCTCAGGCTGCTGCAAGCAGCATGGCGCGTGCGGAGGCTAATATTGGTGCTGTCAGTAATGATTCGCATATTAAGCAGGCGGCGATGGAATTTGAACAGGTGTTCATTTCGCAGATGTTGCAACATATGTTTGAAGGCGTGAACGCGCCAAGTTTGTTTGGCTCCGGCGCGGGCAGCACAACCTATAAAAAGATGCTGGTGGATGCTTATGGCAAGGAAATGGCAAATGCCGGCGGTATTGGCATTGCAGACTATATGGTCGCAGAATTTCAACGTAATCAGGAGATAAAGTAATGACACAGGATACAGTAGAGATACGTCAGGCACAGCAGGTGGAAAAGCAGCCGGCGCGGCATGTAAGCTTAAATGAAGTGGTTGCGGATGTGCAGGCGCTGACAACATTGCTGGGGCAGGAATCCAGAGCGTTGAAGGCAATGGATATTGAGACTGTTAAAAATCTTCATGAAGAAAAACTTCGTCTGATTAAAAAAATTGAGCTTCAAAAGCGTATCATTAAGCTGCGCCCTAATTTGCTTGATAGGGATATGGAAGTGGATGAATCCCTTATGCTTTCCATCGATAAGAAATTGCAGCAGGTGGCACGGCAAAACTTCAATGAAGTGCTTGCAGCCAAGGAAGTGAATAAACAGGTGATGGATGCGCTCTCTAAAGCGGCGGCGCAGTATGAGCATCGTGCGTCATATTATAATAATAAAGGTGCCGGGGCAGGTTCTCGCGCTTCATTGCGCAAGAATGGAGTGTCCGTTGCACTCAATGAACAGGTTTAACTCAATCACAATAGAGCAAGTAGCTGCAAGATAACGTCAGGAGACAATCATGAGTTTAGGTTTAGCACTAATCAATAATGTTAGCGGTTTACGCATTAATCAGGAAGCGCTTTCGCAGGTTTCTAATAATATTACCAATGCGAATACGGAGAATTATACCCGCCGCGAAATTACACAGTCGGCAAATATTGTTGATGGTGAAGTTGCGGGCGTTCGTCTGGATGAAGTGCGTCGGGTTGTGGATAATTATTTAACCCAGAATGCGCGTCGGCAGATTGCTCCATCGGAACAATCAGCCATTAAAGACACATATTACAAGCGTATTGAGTTATTTTTTGGCCAGCCGGGTGAAGATAATGGCCTAAATGCTGTGACAGATAACTTCTTTGGAGCATTAGGTGATTTTGCCAATGCACCGGAGCTTAGCTATAACCGTTCTAATGCCGTTGAGGCGGCGATTAATCTGGAAAATTCAATTTCAGGCCTGGCGCAGCAAATGGAACAGATGCGTCTTGATATTGACGGCGAAATTTCCAGCACGGTATCAGAAATCAATTCAAAAATTGAACGGCTGCAAAGCATCAATCTGGATATTGTTGAAGCACGCCGGAATAATGCCAACACAACCGCGTCGCTGGACGAGCGTGATTCAACATTGATGGAACTTTCAGGGTTGATTGATGTGAGTGTGGTTTATGCATCTGATGGAACGGTTGACCTGTTCCTGCCTCGTGCGGATTTACTCAATGGTAGCCAGCGCTATGAATTAACATATGCGCCGATTTCAACCTTCTCTGCGTTGATAAGCGGGAGCACGATTAGTCAGATTTCAGCGGTGCCGGTCAATGATGATGGTACGATTGACGAAAACGGTTTCCGCGCCACGCTTTATCCGGCATCAAATGATACGACCAGTCAGCCGCTGTTCACCTCCGGAAAGCTTATGGGGCTTCTGGAGATGCGTGATGATGAACTGCCACAATTGATTGCGCAATTAGACAGATTTGCCGGAGGGCTGCGTGATGCATATAATGCAATCCATAACGATGGTGTGGGCTATCCCCCTGCGAACAGTTTGACAGGAACGCGCCTTGTTTCCAGCACGGATACGCATAGTTTTTCAGGCTCTTTTCAGCTTGCTGTACTTAATGAAGACGGCACACCGGCTCTTGGCTCTTATGGTGACGGAGCGCCGATTAACCCACTAACGCTGAATCTTTCCGAGATGTATTCAGGCTCCAGTGGGGCAGGGAATGTAACGCTGGGAACCATTATTGATGCTATTAATGAATATTATGGCCCGCCAGGCGCCAAGGCAACGCTGGGCCCGCTTGATGATATCAAGCTGAATCTGGTTTCCAGTAATGTGGATACGGTTGCAGCGAGTAGTTTTCTTACTTTTGGCCCCGGGTTGCCAACGGCTGGGCAGCAGTTGGATGTTGATGGTGTTGTCTATACTTTTGTTGATGCGCCGACAGCAACTTCCGGAACAAATATTCAAATTAAATCCACAATTAACAACACACTTCAGGGGGTTGCCAATCATTTGAATGGCATTGCCACCGGCGCCACCACGCAGGCAACCTATTCTGTTGATAATAATACATTAACGGCAACGTTGGTCACGGCCGGCTCAACAGCAAATGATACATTCGATTTTTCAACCACGGCATCCATCGTGGCCGCCTCCCGGCCATTTATTACTTTTGGCCCCGGGTTGCCAACGGCTGGGCAGCAACTGACGGTGGATGGTGTAACCTTTGATTTTGTCAATGCACCGGCGCCAACAGCAGGAACGGATATCCAAATTCAGGGCACATTGAATGATACGGTTCTGGAGATTGCGAACCATTTAGGGACATTTGTTGCGGGTGACGTTGCGCAGGCAACGAGCTATTCGGCGAACGGCGCAACGCTGACGGCGTATATTGCTTCGCCGTCTGATATTACGGATGGGGCATTTGCGCTTTCCACCACGGCCGCAACGGTAACAACCGGAACGGATGCTGCCATTGGCGGTGTGGATACACGGGGGATTGTGGAGTTTGATCTTTCCGCGTTTAATCTATCCGATGTAAATGCGGATATCAGCCTTGCGCCGGCGCCGGCATTCAGCATTACACCGGCATTGGCGGGTGTAACGCTTAGCGGGCCAAGTACCAATTTTACCAGCAAGACAATTTCAGCCGGGGAGATGACGCGAACCGCCGGCGGCCCTGCAGATAATGTGATTGCGTTGGATTTTTCTGCCAGCACATTGCAGGAAGGGGATACGATCACCATTAATGTGCCTGTGCGCGTGACAACAACGGATAACTCAACCGTGCCGGCAACAGTGGTAAATTATGATGATGTTATCAGCTATAATTTTACGATTCCCGATCCTAATGAGGATGTTACTAATTTAGCATTATCGCCGGTTTCAACGAGTGATCTTAATAACTATACGGCTGTTTCATCAAATCAGCGTTATCTGACGGCTGAAATTGTGGATGCAGACGGCAATGTGGTTGGAGAAGGAGAAGAAGGCTATCTGAGAATACGTGCCAATGGCAATCTTGGTATTGGTATTGACCAGCTGGATTCCAGAGAGCTTGGAGTGGTTGGGAATGCCACGGCAACGCAGACTAATTTTGGTTTATCTCACTTTTTCGGACTTAATGATTTTTTTGCAGCCAATACGGATGCGGATGGTAATGATGCGCTGAATTTTAGCATTCGTGAGGCATATAAAACAAATACAAGTTTACTTGCTGCTGGAAGTTTGACACGCTCATTGCAGCCTGCCGATGAAAGTGAAGATCCAATCTATACTTACGAGGTTGGCATCGGTAATAATGTTAATGTTCAGAGGCTTGCTGATCTTGCAATTACGTCACAGAATTTTGCGGCGGCGGGGTTTATTCCCAATTCAACGCAAACCTTTAGTGGTTATGCGGCAGAGATTGTTAGCTTTACGTCCATTCGTGCGAATCAAATTGAGCTGACGGCAGAGCAAACGGAGCGCACCTACACCCTTTACAGGGAGCGGATGGAGTCCATTAGTGGCGTGAATATTGATGAAGAGCTGGCAAATACAGTGCTTTTTCAAAATAACTATAATGCAACCGCGCGTATGTTAACGGTGATCTCAGAGCTATTTGAGACATTACTCGATACATTTTAGGGAGAATTAAAATGGCAGAAATTTCACGTACAAGTACGGCATCAATTTATACGAGAACCATCAGCGATTTTACGCAGAAGCAAGCGGGTCTGGCAAAGATTCAGGATCAGATCTCCAGTGGCTTTCGTGAAAGTACATTTACCGGTTATG
Organism: Alphaproteobacteria bacterium; assembly: GCA_030429725.1. Taxonomy (GTDB): domain Bacteria; phylum Pseudomonadota; class Alphaproteobacteria; order Rickettsiales; family UBA8987; genus JAUIEX01. The sequence continues at coordinate 20,329 of JAUIEX010000021.1, read as the reverse complement.
GCAATGACATTGGCCGAGTGGTTGAGCTGGAAGCGAGTATTAAAGTTACAGAACGCTATCAACGTGGCAATCAGCTTGTTATTGGCCGCTTAGAGGCAATGGATGGTGCGGTTTCACAGCTGCAAACAATTGCTCAGGAGTTCCGCAATACATTGCTTAATAAGCGCAGTGGTGTGGGCGCTTCGGTGAATTTGCTTGAATTTACGGACTCCGCTTTTGAGCAAGTGGCCGATAGTTTGAACACCAAATTTTTGAATCGGTTCTTATTTTCAGGCTCAAAAACCAATATGCCGGCCATTCCAAGTAATGCGTTAGACGAGACGAATATGGTCTCAGGTGCGGATGGCCAGCGCATTCCCTCAGCAAGTTATTATGGGGGGGATTCTCTGGTTTATTCTGTTAAGGCATCGAATGAAGTCAGCTTAAACTATGGTATTACCGGCGATCATCCGGCTTTTCAGCAGCTTATTGCCGCCATGCATGAAGCGCAACGGGCGGAAGAATATGCCTTTAATAGCAGCGCTTCCGTTGAGGCGGTAGAAAGCGCAGTGGATCTGGTGAATCAGGCGCTGAGTGAACTTTCCAATATTCAGGCATCCGTAAATTCAGATCGCGTACGAATTGAGGCTCTTAATAACCAGCATAGCCGGGTTCTGGTTGAATTTAAAAGTGCCTTTACTGAAATTGCTCAGACGGATGTGGTGGAGGCCAGTATTCAATCCAGTTTAACGCAAGCTTCTTTGGAAGCGGTGATGCAGACATTTGCACGGATTAGTAATCTGTCACTTGTTGACTTTTTAAGGTAACAATTTTGATTTTTCAGGCTAAGTCGGGCACTTTGCGTTGACTTGACTTGGCTTTGGGAGAAGGAGGTAGTAAGATGAATCAACCACATGGAACAGCGGCACTTTCGGAGGCGATAGCGGTTAAATTTATGAGTAGTAAATCACTTAACCAACACCCGACAGATGAAAATTCTGTTGATATAATTACGATTCAGAGCCGTTTTGGAGAAGTGAGTGCCGATTTGAATAAAGCAATTTTCTTTCCCCACGGCCTGCTTGGCTTGCCGGAAAAGTTGCATTTTGTTGTAACGGACATGCCGCATCAGGATATGCAGCAATTTAAGCTGCTTCAATGTGTGAACGATCATGCTTTGTCATTTGTTGTTCTGGCGCTGGATTATAATAACGTATTTATCAATCAGGAAGATGTGAAAACAACTTGCGAAACATTGAATATCCAGCCTGAAAACTTACTAATGATGCTGATTGTTACGGCGCAGCGCAGCCCTTCGGGCACTCGGGTATCTGCCAATGTTCGCGCGCCGATTGTCATTGATATTCAAGACAAGGCGGCCATACAGTTTGTTTTCCCGCATAATAAATACAGCATCACGCAAAGTTTAAGCGAGCAATAAACTGATGCCCGTCGGGGTTACGCTGTGCTTCGCACGCGGCGTCTTGCCGGTGCAATCTGCATACTCATTCACCCACGCCTAAGGGCGTGGTGCTCTGTCCTACGGGCCGCATAAAGCATGTCGCGCATAGCGATATATCTACTGCTTGGTGTGCGTGTCGCTTTCGTCTGATTCAAATATTTTCCAGAAATTCCTTAGAAAACCTGGGGTTAAAGTGCTTAACGGATTGACAGAAATTTTGGGCTCATGCGATTTTCCCTTCATGCTGTACCGCGTGGCAATCAACCCTTCGCCTTCGCCGCCTGCCAGTGCTTTTCCAAACACCGGAATGTGACTGACAAAAGTATTGAGTGTATAGGCCGGGATAAGGCTGCCATTAAATGCAATATCATTGGTGTCCGTATTATATGTTCCTTTGGATGTTAGCCCAAATGCACCACCTTTGGCTTGCAGATCCTGAATTTCGAGTGTGCTTTTATTTTTTATAAATGTTCCACGCGCTTTCTCAAAAGTAATGCCTTCACCTTTTAACGTATCAATGGCCGATGAAAAAGAGGTGAAAGATAACAGGTTTGCTAAAAGCGGCGCATTAACCAGGGCAAAATCCTTCAACCAGAAACGCCCGGAAGATAACATTCGCCCCTCTGGGGTGCCAGTGGCGGATGCCTGAAACACCCCTCCTTTGAGGGACTGATTGGTGTTGATGGCAGAAAGGAAGTCTCCTAGTGAGGTGCTGGTCATTACAAAGGCTTCCGGCTGGTGATAGTCTAAAGCGATAGAAATATAAGAAGTTTCTTCCATAGTATTTAAAATTGCGCTCTCAAGAATAAATTTCTTAAAATGATCATCCTCCATCGTGAAGGATAGAGAGGCATTTTTGGCTTGGTTTTTTTGATGTAATTGAACGTTGTTGGCATGGATGACGGCGGTAACATTGATAGGCTTTTTGTTGCTATCTGTTTTTATGTTTTTCCAAGGGGTTTGGGAGAAATCAAGCTTGTCTGCGGTTATTTTGGCTTCAATTTCATTGCCATTCTTTATGTGCAGTGTCATGCCCGCACTCACTGATGCAGTTTTTAATGTGGTCATATTAATCACCGTTAAGGCATCATCAATTTTGCCTTCTCCAAGGATATTCAGGCCACTTCCGGTCAGTTTAAACTGAGGCATAGACAAAGCGTATTGATGCTGCTTTTGCTTGAGCAGCATGGATGCATTAAGGGGCTGGCCTTTGGTCTTTTTCCAATTAATCCAAGGGGATGTGGCCGCGTTATCTGTCAGGTTACTCTCAAAAAGGAGGGTTCGGTCTTTGCCTTCGTTAGAAATAGAAAGTTGAATGGGACTGTTTCCTTCAATGTTAAGCCATGGGTTCAGGCGTGTCCAAAAAGCGGCGTCAGCCATCAGTGTAAAGCTGCCTTGCTCGGCCGGAGGAGATTCATGCGTGATACGATATTGGCCATCTGCAGATAGGCCAAGTGCGTTTGCCGTTCCCTGAATTGTGGTTTCGGACGGAGAAATGCTGATATTTCCACGGGCGTTCTCAAGAATGAGAGAGCCAATTGTTGCCGTTCCTTCATCTATCTGGCTGACAATGTGGAATGTTGAATTATTTTGGTTGCCGGCAATCTGTTGGTTTTCTTCAAGAAGAGGAACGGAAAAGCTGAAATCAGTTTTGGCCTTGCCGGATATTGGATATTCAATTTTTGGTAAAGAGGATTTATTTTGCTGTAATTTTTCAATAAGTGATGCAAGGCTATGATAATAAGCAATGCCGGCTTTGGCAGTATGTTTTGCCGTTCCATCAACATTGATAATGCTTGGAGTGCCTTGTTTGCTATAAGGCAGAAGAATCCGTGTGTTTTTGAGTGTGATGGGCGGATAATTCTGAATAGCGATTTGGCCATTATTTGCCGTGATATCCAGGCTGTTGATATCAAAAATAATGCTGCCTTGAATATCTGTGACTAAAGGCAGTTCATCAAAGAGTTTCAGTGAGGCATCGTGAAAATCTGCTACAGCCAGCAGAAGGTTGCTACGCATGGATTCTTGCTGCCAGTCTTCGGGTTTAATATTAATTTTGAGTGAACCATAATCAAAGATGGCTTGTGGAATATTTGAGAGCACCCATTCGCGCATTTTTGGCTTAAGCACCGGAGGCCAGAAATTTTTGACATTGGCCATTGAGAACTGGTTGAACTCCAAATTTACCTCAATTCGAGGAGATAATTTTTCCGTTTGCGTGGCCGGTTGATTTAATAATGCCTGATAATCCAGCGTCATCAAAAGATGCGCCGCCTTCTTTTTCTTGTCGGTTACTTCGGGATTTTGAGAGTTGCTCAGGCGCAGTGATGCCTCCAGCGTCTGGATGATGCCGTCATGCCGGAGATTGCCCTGAATATTTCCTTTTAATTTTAAGCGGCGATCATAAAGCCAGCTATGTTCCGGCAAGATATCGGCCAGTAATATGAGGGGAACGCTTTCAGATGTGACATTAAATGCCAGCATGTCATTATCGTCATAACGTAAATCGGCGCTAATATTCCACTGATGATTAAGGCTTTTGCCCGATAGCGTAATGGCCGCCGCGCCACCTTCGTCACTATTATGCATGGCAATGATGATGGAAGGAAGAAGCCACACAAGCTCTTCCTGGCCATTATTAATAACGAGCCGTGTTTGCTCAAGCTCAATGGTGTCAATGCGTGTAAAACTGCTGCCAAGAAGCATTTGGCTGAAGCGATGGAGTGATTTTGCAATAAGTGGTTTTCTTAGAATATTCAATGGAGTGTCAGTTTCTTCTTTATTGACTGAGCGAAGTAACTCCGGCGTGTTGAGGTAAAAAATCAGCCCGCTGACGGAAAGATTTTCGAAGGTTATTTGCCCCAAAAATAAATTAAGAATATCAATTTTTACCCGTGCGGCGGGAATGTCTATTGCGGTGCTGCCCTGCTGCATAACCGTTAGCTGGTTCAGTGTTATTTCAAAACCTTCCGTGATGCCCTTCCATTCAACATATGAGGAAAGGCTGCTGGCGTGGATGTCTCTTTCTTCATCACTTAGTTGGCGGTTAATATAGCTTGAAAGCCACGGGGTTTCCTTCTTGCCATCGGAAAACCAGAGGGAGATAGCGGCAATAAATAATAACGCCATAACAACGAGGCCAAGCATCATTCTAACGCAGAGTTTAATAATATGCATTGGCATGATCCCTCTTATCATCTATGCCAGCCAAGGCAAAGCTTAAGCGGTTGAGTTTGCATTCATCATGGGATACATCGTTTCTGCGTAACGGAGTTTAAAAATGAAATATAATGTGGCTGTTGTTGGTGCGACGGGTAATGTTGGTCGTGAGATGTTGGCGGTTCTTGATGAACGGGATTTTCCTGTGGGTGAAGTGGTGGCGCTTGCCTCAAAGCGCTCTGTTGGAACGGAAGTAAGTTTTGGTGACCGTGGAATATTAAAAGTTCAGGATCTGGAGACGTTTGATTTCTCCGGAACTGATATTGCTTTTTTTTCGCCCGGTGCGGCCGTTTCAAAAATTCATGCGCCACGCGCCGCGGCGCAAGGCTGCGTGGTGATTGATAACACCTCTGAGTTCCGTATGAATGAAGATGTGCCATTGATTGTGCCGGAAGTGAATTCTGAGGCGCTGAAAGATTATAAAAAGCGTAATATTATTGCTAATCCGAATTGTTCAACCATTCAGATGCTGGTTGCGTTGAAGCCATTGCATAAGGCATTTGGCATTAAGCGAGTGGTGGTCTCAACATACCAGTCTGTTTCCGGTGCGGGTAAAGCGGCCATGGATGAACTCTATGATCAAACAAAGACAATGTATGCACATGATCCAAAATCGGCGGAGTGTTTTACTAAACGCATCGCGTTCAATGTCATTCCACATATTGATGTTTTCATGAAAGATGGTGGCTTTGAAGGTTTCACTAAAGAAGAGTGGAAAATGATGGTGGAGACTAAGAAGATACTTGATCCGAAGATTGAGGTTCTGGCAACATGCGTGCGGGTGCCGGTGTTTGTGGGGCACGCAGAATCAGTGAGTATTGAATGCGAGAAGCCGGTTGATATCAAAACTGCACGCGACGTGTTATCGGATGCGCAAGGCGTGGCGTTGGTGGATCGTCATGAAGATGGTGGTTATGTGACCCCCATTGAATGTGTGGGTGAAGATGCCACCTATATTTCACGCTTGCGTGTTGATCCATCCGTGGAAAATGGCCTGGCGATGTGGGTGGTGGCAGATAACATGCGCAAGGGTGCGGCCTTAAATGCCGTTCAAATTGCAGAAACATTGATTAAAGATTTTAACTTCTAAAAATCGTTTAAGCTTTGCCTTAAAGACCAATAACATCGTGCATGCTATGAAGCTTGCCGGGTTGGGCATTTTGCGCCCATCTTGCCGCCTGCAAGGCGCCGGCTGCAAAAACATCTCTGGATTCAGCGTGATGGGATAGGGTGATGCGCTCCTCTTCGCTGGCAAAAATAACGCTATGTTCACCAATCACGCCGCCGCCGCGTAAGGTTGCAAAGCCAATTTCTCCCGGCTGGCGGGGGTCATCCTTGCCCTCGCGGGAGAGTTTAAAGGCGGGTTCTGCGCCGGTTTGCAGTTTGCGGCCTGCTTTTGCCGCCGCGCCAAGAGAAAGCGCCGTGCCGGAGGGGGCATCAATTTTATGTTTGTGATGCATTTCAACAATCTCAATATCAAAGCTTTTTTCAGGCAGTTTCTCCGCAACCTGCTTGATGAGGAGCTGCAATAAATTGACCCCAAGGCTCATATTATGTGCGTGGATAATGGTTGTTTGCGTTGCATATTCAGCAAGTTTGTTCTTTTCTGATTCATCCATGCCGGTTGTGCCGACAATATGCGGAACATGATATTTTGCGGTGAGTGCGGCCGCCTGCAAAGTGGCTTCAGGGCGGGTAAAATCAATCACGGCATGGGCTTTTTCAAGTAAAGATTCAAGTGAGCTAACAACCTGAAGGTTAAGCGGTGCATTGCCGCTGAGGGTTCCAAGATCGTCACCAAGATGCGGGCTTGTTTCATGCTCCACACCTCCCAGCAATGTTAAATCATCGCTGGCAATAATTTTTTGCATTAAAGTGCGTCCCATTCGTCCGGCGCAGCCTAAAATAACGATGTTTGTCATGCTTATGCCCCATTTTATGCTTTCGCAGTTGCTGTCTTTCCAGCTTCGTTTTACCATGCGGAGAGAGGGGTCGCTATGACGAAATTGCTTATTAAATTCTGGCCGGTTTTTTTACCGTTAGTCATCATGGTTGTCTGGTTCCTGTTTTTTAAAAAACGTGCGCCGGAGGATAAGCTGCCGCAATGGGAATCGCGCTTGTGGTTTATCACATTAGTAAGCGCTTTACTGATTGCGCTGTTGATGTTGGTGGTCATGGCATTATCCCAGCATAAGCAGGTACATGAGAATCGTGTGCCTGCGCGTTATGAAAACGGCAAAATTATACGAGATGCTCCGATTGAATCCGAGATGCCTAAGCCGGTCATTAAGGAGTAAATGGCGGTGACGGCAATTCAGTCCGGAATTGGAGGACATATTCTGGCTATTTTGAATCAGCAGCCGGATCAGGCGCGTTATGTTGGGGGAATGGTGCGAGATCACTTGATGGGAATAGTTGCGCAAGATATTGATATTGCAACAATTCATCAACCAAAGCGCGTTATGGAATTATTAGCGGCAGAGGGGATTAAGGTTATTCCAACCGGCATTCAACATGGGACGGTGACGGCGGTTATGGAGGGGCAACCGGTTGAAATCACAACGCTTCGACGTGATGTTGCCTGTGATGGGCGCCACGCCGATATTGTCTATACGGATAGCTGGGAAGAGGATGCAAAGAGAAGAGACTTTACCATTAATGCCATGAGCTTAGATCAGAAATCTAATCTATATGATTACTTTAATGGGAAGGATGATCTGAAGCATCAAAGAGTTCGTTTTGTTGGCGATGCAGCACAGCGAATTCAGGAGGATTATTTAAGGATATTACGTTTCTTTCGGTTTCATGTGCAGATTGGCGCTGTTGAATTTGCACCGGCGCAGCTTCAGGCGTGTCAGGATAATGCTGATGGCATTAAGCAATTATCGGGCGAACGAATTAAGCAAGAGATGCTAAAAATATTTAGTTTTTCTAGTAGCTTATCAAGCCTTCTTGTTATGCTGAAATCAGATATTGCGGACAATATTTTTGCTCAGAAGGCGCATCAAATGGTTTTCGATGGCGATATTTCTCGGCTTTCCGGGCTCTATCATCAGTTAAAAATAAAAGATCCAATTCTGTTGCTTGCGCTATGGGGGCATATCATCGGCTATAAGGTTGAACCCATTATTGATCGCTGGAAATTCTCTAATAAAGAGGCGGATTATCTGCGTTTTTTATGCAATGCGAACCTGATTAATGGCAATGAAATGCCCTCGGAGTCTGAGGTCAATCGGCTGCTTTATCATTATCGGTGTAAGTGGGTTACATCGCGCCTGATGCTGCAATGGGTTCTTCTGCGTTATGGAAATAAAGCATGTGAACTTAAATCCCTCAAGAGCCTTCTTGCTAAGGCGGAGATGTTTGAAAAACCCTCTTTCCCACTGGAAAGTAAGGATATTTCAGCTCTTGGCATTCCCCCCGGGAAGCAGATGGGGGACTTGTTGAGAGAGGCGGAGAGCCTTTGGATTCATTCAAATTTTAGCCTGACATACGAAGATTTAATGCAGAAAATTAAAGCCAGGCTATGTTGACGTATAATTTAGTGCTTTAAGCCGCAACATATAAGGCGGCGAAATGTCCTAAGATGTAAAAACCCGTTTAAAAATCGTATCAACATGCTTTGTATGATACTGAATATCAAAAAGTTTTTCGAGAGTATCCGGGCTAATGGAGGCGGTGACATCCGCATCCTGCTTGAGTTCGGAGAGAAAATCTTTGCCTTCTTCCCAGACTTTCATCGCATTGCGTTGCACCAGACGATAAGCATCTTCGCGGCTAATGCCCTCCTGCGTTAAGGCCAGCAAAATTCGCTGCGAGAAAACCAGCCCCGAAAGTTGGTTCATGTTCTTTATCATATTTTCTGGATAAACAACTAATTTATCAACTAAAATAATTAATCGATTAAGGGCAAAATCAAGGGTAATGGTAGCATCTGGAGCAATCATGCGTTCAACAGAACTGTGAGAAATATCCCGCTCATGCCATAAAGCAACATTTTCCAGTGCCGGTGTGACAGCGCTGCGGACAATACGCGCCAGCCCGGTCAAATTTTCGGACAGCACTGGATTGCGCTTATGCGGCATCGCGCTGCTGCCTTTTTGCCCTTTGCTAAAAAACTCTTCTGCCTCAAGAACTTCAGTGCGCTGTAAGTGCCTGATTTCAGTGGCAATATTTTCAATTGAGCTGGCGATAATTCCCAGAGTGGCAAAGAATTGCGCATGGCGATCTCTTGGGATCACCTGCGTAGAAATCGGCTCAGGTTTCAGCCCAAGTTTTTGTGCCACATATTCTTCAACGCTTGGTGGGGTGTTTGCAAAAGTGCCCACCGCGCCGGAAATAGCGCAGGTGGCGATATCTTCCCGCGCGGCAAGCAGGCGCTGGCGGTTACGCTCAAATTCCGCGTAGAAACGGGCAAATTTCAGACCCATGGTGACGGGTTCCGCGTGGATGCCATGGCTGCGCCCCATGCATGGCATGTCCTTGGTTTCAAAAGCGCGTTTCTTGAGCGTTTCCAATAACTTATCAATGTCATTTAATAATAAATCTGCCGCTTGAGTCAGCTGAACTGAAAGACAGGTATCCAGAACATCAGAGCTTGTCATGCCCTGATGCACAAAGCGTGCATCGTCACCAATAAAGCTTGCTAAATGCGTGAGAAAAGCGATCACATCATGCTTGGTTACCGCTTCAATTTTATCAATTTTTACAATATCTTCCGGGCTAAATTGCTGTGGCGCTTTTTGTGCAATAATATCCGCAGAGGACTGGGGGATAATGCCTTCTTTTGCCATTGCTTCGCAGGCAAAAACCTCAATATTGCGCCAAATAACAAATTTATTAGCCGGCTCCCAGATGGAAACCATTTCATCTCTGGCGTAACGTGGAATCATTGCTCATCTCCTGATTATGCGTGCTTTTTAGGGCAGGGCGATGATACAAGCAAGTAACAACTGCCAAATAGTCACTTTTAATAATTCAACTATTACATTAAAACTATAATGCTACATACTAATAAAAATAAAGAAATTGCGGTATATATTCATTGGCCATACTGTAAAAGCAAATGCCCGTACTGTGATTTTAATAGCCATGTTCCCCTTTCAGATGAGGTATCATGGGTGGAACGCTGGGTGCGTGCATATCAAACATCCATGGCCTCTTACCATGAAGAACTCTCCGGGCGTGTTATAACCAGCATCTTTTTTGGGGGAGGAACGCCCAGCCTGATGCCACCAAAGCTTGTGCATGAAATTATTCAATCTTTATCAATATATGCACAGCTGGACGAACAATGTGAAATTACTTTAGAGGCAAACCCAACCTCCTCGGAAGCGCAGAAATTTAAAGCTTTTAAAGCGGCGGGGGTCAATCGTATTTCAATCGGCATTCAAAGTTTGCAAGAGAAGCACCTGAAATTTCTAGGTAGAGAACATTCTGTTGTGGAGGCAATGGAGGCGATTGATCTTGCTAAAAAAACCTTTGCTCGCACCAATTTTGATTTTATTTACGCCCTTCCGGATCAAGCATTAAGTGACTGGCAGCATGAGCTGGAAGAGGTGCTTTCCATCGTTGATAAACATGTTTCGCTCTATCAACTGACCATCGAAAAGGGCACGCCATTCTTTGCACTGGAGCGGGATGGGGTTTTTATTATGCCTGAAAATGAACAGGCGGCGGAGTTTTACAAATTAACGGAAGAGATGACGAGTGCACGAGGATTGCCTGCATATGAAATTTCAAATTACGCCGCCCTCAATGAGGCATCTCGCCATAATCTAACCTATTGGAAATATGGAGATTACCTTGGGATTGGCCCAGGGGCACATGGCAGGGTTCGGAATGAAAAAGGCGTGCGGGTGGCAACCGTTGAAACACATGACCCAATGCGCTGGTTAACACAATTGGAGGCAGAAAAATCCGGACAAAAACAGCGTGAATTGATTTTGCCTGCACAAGCCGCAGAAGAATGGCTGATGGTGGGGCTGCGCCTGACAGGCGGGATAGATATCAATGAATGCCACCAAAAAACCGGGATTTATTTTGATTCACTTGTTTCAATAAAAAAGCTTAACCTTCTTCAGGAAGAAGGGCTGATTGCACTGGAAAACGGCCAACTTAAAGCCTCACTCCGTGGGCGGTTGGTGCTAAATTCCCTTGTGGCTTACCTCATTGATAAAGGCAGCTGAGGGTTCTGGCTTTTTCCGGCCGCAGGGCTTATTTTTTGCAGCGGCATACGAAATGCCGCCCCCTGAGATGCCGGATTTTGCATATATTGTGACTGAGAATTGCTGTCGATGGCAGGATTTTTAACGAGAAAATCCTGCGCAAAAACTGGCTTATCAAGGATGACATTACCCGATGGTTTAACTTCCATAATGGCGTAAGCATGCTGTGCCACGCGATCCTGATTAAAACGAAAATGGCCATTAACACCAATAAAACCACTTGGATTTTGCAGGATATTATCACCAAACATCATGCCGGAATTTTGTTGCGCGATGGAGAGAACCAGCGCTGCCGCATCATAACCGATAGCCGCAATTCTTGGCGGGGCATAATCATAGCTCTCAAGAAATGACGCTTCAAAAGTTCGGCGATAATTTTGAGGAATGGCCGTATACCATGCGCCAACCATCCGCTCCGTTTCCTTGACATCATTGGTATCCCAGGTGCCCAGGCCAAGCAGACGAATAGCGCTGTGATCTTCGCCATGCACTAACAGCCTTCTAACAATTGTATCAAGATTCTGGCCACCTTCGGGGATTAAGATGCCATAGGATTTTTCGCTATGCATTTTGGAGGCGTCTTTAATCGTTTTAATTGCCTTAGAAAGGTCGTTATCCAATGAGCTATACCACTCAATATGGCTATCTGGCAGCGATGCCTGCCCAAAAAATGACTGCATTTGAGAAGAGACACTGTAGCCGAAAGTGTTTTGTGGCAACAGACCGGCAAAGTTGCGCATGCCCTGCTGATGACTGAACTGTAAAAGGCGCTTCACTTGCTCCGCCGGAGAAAGCCCTAAAACATAAGCGCCTTTTTTACCAAGGCTGGTATCATTGGATAAAGACAAAACGGGCACAGCTTGTATCATACCAAGGAGATGTGATGTGACGTTTGAAAGCAGGGGGCCGATGATAATCTGTGGCGCGGCGGCCATGAGAGACGGTAAAATTTGCGTCAAACCTTCTTCCGTTCCTTGCGAATCAAAAAATGCCAGCCTGAGGGGCAAGCGACCATATTGCGTGGCGTGGCGTTTAGCGGCCAGTTCAATGGCGTGTTTCAAGGCTGTGCCTTCCGCCTGAAGACGTCCGGATAATGGCAGAATAATGGCGGCCACCGGTGCTTCTCCTGATATTGCGAGGGAAGAAAGCTGATGATAGGATTCCGGCGCGGCTTGTGAGGTGGTTGTTTCCGGCGCTGTTGGCGCGGCCTCAGTGATGCTGTCAATCACATCAAAAATACTGCCGACGAAGGATTTAGCGGATGTCTCACTCTGTTCAGAGGCGGTGTTTTGGTGGGGTGATGTTGGCTGTTTGATATCAATGGAGGGAATTGTGATTTCAGCATCTCCGATCATCGGCTTTGCATAGGATGATTCAGAACCAACAAGTTCATTTAATTTTTGTAATTCCTCCTTAAGGGCACGCTCACGCTCCACATCATCGCTGGTTTGCAGCTTGGGGGTATCGAGTAATATTGAGGATGTATCGCGAGGAATATCCTGCTTCATCAACTCCGCAGATGGCCTGAGTGGTGAAAGAGGCTGGCTGGAAATAGCCTGCGCATGAAGAGTTGAGGAGAAACTAAGCAGCAGGCAAGTTGCCAAAAAAAAGCAGCGCCTGCTTGCTGGTGTTAATGCTGCCAATTTGCTAAATAGAATCTTATGCATGAAACGCAGATTACCCCACCAATGCAGCCGAGTAAACTACTCGCTGGCATTTATGTTGTGCCAACACCAATCGGCCACCTGAAGGATATGACGCTCCGCGCTATTGAGGTGCTGAAAGATGTTGCCATCATCTATTGTGAAGACACGCGGGTTTCCCGCAAGTTGCTGGATCATTATGGTATTGATTGTAAAGTTGGAATTTATCATGAGCATAGCCGTGAGCATGAGCGAACAGCCATTATTGAGCGGGCAAAAAGTGAGGCTGTGGCGCTTGTTTCGGATGCAGGAACCCCGCTCATTTCAGATCCGGGTGGAAAATTAATTTCTGAGGCGCGTGCGCAACATGTTAATGTTTTTCCCTTACCGGGAGCTTCCGCCGTTACAACGGCACTTTCGGCGTGCGGTCTGGATGTGCGGCATTTTTTATTTATTGGCTTTTTATCGACAAAAAAAGAACAACGAAAAAAACAGCTCAGAGATAATGAAGAAGTTGATGCGGCCATAGTGATGTTTGAACGTGCATCAAGGCTCTCTTCCTTGCTGGAGGATATTGAAGCGGTGTTTCCGGATCGGAATATTGCAGTGGCGCGAGAAATTACCAAACGCTACGAAACATTCTGGCAGGGGCATGTGAGTGAGGCGCGTGCGCATTTTCTCTCCCCGGTGAAAGGAGAGCTGGTTGTTATCATAGAAAAGCCAGTGATGGTTGAGAAGAAAACAGCATTAGGGGCTTTAGAATTAAAACTCCTCAAAGCCGCTTTGCCGTCGTTAGGCGTAAAACAATCAGCATTGCTGGCCGCAGATTGCTTCCAGATTAGCCGCAACGATGCCTATCAAATTTTACAGGATCTTCAAAAAGAAGATGCCGATGAATAAGCTTAAAACCCACAAAAAAAGACGCCAATATGCCTATTGGTTTGGTGTTGTTGCGGAATGGCGGGTGGTTTTTTATCTTAAGTTACGTGGCTATCGGATTTTAAAACGGCGATATAAAACAAAAGTGGGAGAGGTTGATTTGGTTGCCTTAAAAGGCAAGCGCCTCCATTTTATTGAGGTAAAAGCACGGCAGGATGGTGATTGTGAGGGCATTGTTAGCTATAAACAGCAGCGCAGAATTGCCAACGCCTCGCATGTGTTTATTCGCCAATATAGGCGGTATGCGCAGTATTACCGGCAATATGATCTGGTAATTGTAACGGCTTTTCTGGGCTTAACCCTTAAGCCAGCCGCATGGGGTGATGGTTAAGTGAAATGCCGCTAACGGAGCTTTAAGCTCCGGCAACACTCATCTGTTTGATCAGCAAAGTGGGGCAGTTAATGCTGTGTTTCATGGTTAAATCATTGGCGGGAACGGTGTTTAAAAACATGTCTTTTAAATTGCCTGCAATTGTCATTTCAGAAACGGGGTGAGTGATTTTTCCATTCTCAATCCAAAATCCTGCCGCGCCCTGGCTATAATCCCCGGTCACCATATTAATGCCCATTCCAAAGCATTCATCAACGTAAAAACCATTCTTGATATCTTCAATTAGCGCTTCCGGGGAGTCGTCGCCGGCCTGCATCCACACATTGCTTGGAGAGGGCGATGGTGAAGAAGCCAGCCCACGCGAGGCATGCCCCGTGCTTTTGAGGCCAAGCTTATTTGCGGCGCGCAGATCCAGAATCCAGGACTGTAACGTGCCATTTTCAACCAATGTTCGCTTTGCCCCCTCAATTCCTTCGGCGTCGCAGCTTTGAGAGGCCAGCCCGCGCATGATGTGCGGATCATCAAAGATCGTAACGGTCTGCGTAAAGATTTGTTCATTCATGGCGTGTTTTAAAAAGCTTGTTCCTTTGGCAACGGAGGCGCCATTAATGGCGGAGGTAAAATTACCCAGATAGCTGCGTGCCACGCGTGGTGAAAAAATGACCGGCATTTTTCCACCTTTGGCTTGTTTAGGGTTCAGTCGCTTGACAGCTCGTTCAGCCGCTGATTCAGCCAGAAGGTGAATGGGGGGCAGGTCATTATAATGGCGGACAGTTTGATAATCATAATCAGTTTCCATGTGTGCGCCTTTGCCGGCGATGAATGAAGCGCTGAAAGAAGTGGCGCTGCCGCGTGAATGCTGCATTAAGCCATGGGAGCTGGCCAGAATGGATTCAGAGTATCCCTGACTATATTCAACACCATCAGAATTGCTGACCCCCTGATAGTCTAGCCCTGTTGCCTCCGCCATAATGGCTTGAGCAATAAGTTCATCAACGGTTAACGGGGTGGATGCATCGAAAAGGTCAAGCGGCTTTTCCTGGGTGCAATATTCCCCTTTCTCCGCCAGAGAAATATGCGGATCTGCGGGGGCAATTCTGGCCATGGCCACCGCCTTTTCAGCCATGTCTTCAACGGCTTCTTTAGACAGGTCGCTGCCGGATAAGATGGCCTGACGATAGCCGTCTTTGCTGTGAATTAAAACACGCAACCCAATGCCGGTTGACTCCGAAGATTCAATAAGTTCCGATTTGCCAAGGCGAACGCGAACGGAATGATCGGCATCTTTAACAAGAAGCAGATCGGCGGCATCGGCGCCTTCCTTTTTTGCAATCTCTATGATGTCCTGTGCAAGTTTTTGATCCATAGGCTCTGTCTAAGCCAGCGATGGAGTTCAGGCAAGTATGCTACATGCAATAGGGTTCAATATCCTGATTTATCGTTGGGTAATGGCAACTTTCTGCGGCGGGACATCCGGATGGCGTGTTGGCGTCACTGCATTTTTTAGCCTGACATTCACCGGCCTTATCGCAGCCGTAATATTGCTTACGCCAGCGGCGCTGCATCACCAGGGGTGTTATGTTCCCGCCATCTATATAGGCGGTAAAGAGCGAGCCGTTAATAAGCACACCCTGCATGCTGGCTAATGTTATGTCATCTCCGGAAACAATGACCTGATATCGATTGTCGTTCAGCTCTTCCATGCCATTGACGTCCGTTATAATAATGGAGTCATTTGGTTCAAGGCCATGGCCGGCTTCCAGAGTGATAACCACCAAACCTGCGGCGGTTTCTATCTGAATATCCTGAATCTTGAAATTATCCTCTGTAGGTTCCAGCGCATCAATCATGCAATGCTGGCATTCGGCAACATCAGCGCTGGGAGATTGTTTGCAGGTTTGCGGGATGTTTTGTTGGTTTGACATAGTCACTTTGGGCTTGCAGAGGCCATCAAGCCCATCAACGGCAAAACATTCCGATGGGCAGACACCGCCATAACAATAAAAACCATAGGAGGCCGCGCTTCCGGATAGGCCTGTTCCTCCAACGATTAGATTTGCCAGATCATGAATCAGCGGGCAGCATTCCGCCGTCACCTTGAAGCGGAATTTATTGGCTTGCCCGGGAACAGACTCTCTAGTCATAGCATTCAGGCATGCTCTGCGCTTTTTCAGGAATTGGGGCAATGGCTTGCAAAGCTGCTGGATGGCTGACCTGACGGAAACAGTTGGCGGGGTGATTGTTTGCCCGGCAGCTTTAAATTGCACATCATCCAGCCCCACAAGCCCGTTGATGGTTGCGAAATCATAATCTTTAAAAATTTTCGCCGCGCCTGTATTGGCCAGGTCGCAACATTCTTTCGGCGGCATCCATTTGCCAATATTCTGGCATCCGCCGCCAAGATTGACCAAGCATTCCTCATATTTTTCTTTGATACAGTTTTCAATGTGATTTTTAATAAATTCCGCTTCAAAATCATTGGCAAGGCCATTCAAAAAATTAAGTTCAACATCTTGAGTGGGCGTAAACGTGATATCCGCAGCAATGGCATAGGCTTCATTTTCACATGTCGCTTTATGGACATCGTTCACTTCTTGTATACATTGCTCTTTACAATCACCATTGTCGTGATTCAGTTTAAAATGATTCAGCACTTCCGCCACACAGTAATTTGCATCACCAATCGTGTTACAGACATTTTCAATATCCAGTTTTGTCCCGGCCGGGTCACCTATAGTTCCCGGAGTGCCACCGGATTGGGTCACCGCATCCGCCGCCTTTGTGAGCAGATTGTCCTGCATAAAATCTATTCCCGTGGCAACGGCGGAGCAGCAAGCGTCTACAACCTCACGATTAAGAACCTTAAGGCTAAAGTTTGGTGGAGTGTCATTTGCCGTGGCAAAATTTAATATCCCACCTGTTGTGGGCGTCACCGGAAGGCTCCAAAGGGTGGATGAGCCTGTTTTCTCTACAATCTGAGAGGCACATTCCAGCAAATTGGAGATACCGCAGGCGGTTTTTAACGGCTTGGCGATAAAAGATGGGGCAATATCTTCAATGCTGGTGCAGGTCTGATAGCCATAATTATCGACGACACAGCCATTTTCTCCGCCCGGGCAGCAGGCAGTTTGTATATCATCCGGCAATACTGCAGTTTCTAATATTTTATTAAAGACAGATTTTTTATTTTCTTGAGTGAGTGTTTTGCCGACATGGCTGAATAATGCGCCGGAGCATTGATAGGTGCGTGCGGTGCGGCACATGCCATCTAAAATATCTTCAACCTTATAATCGCCCGGATCGCTTGCGGGAGCATATTCTTTAATGCCGAACTGTTCCAAGACTTTTTTAATGGCATCACTGGGGTTCAGCGAAAGCACCCAGCTATCGGGAATGGCTTCGCTGATATCCCGAATGCGTCTGACCGGGGTGGTTTGCCCACCGGGCATGGTGACCGTTTCGCTGCCAATGTTACTGATATGTGAATTGGGGCAGCAACGCGCCACAACATATTGGGGAAGTAACGGATTAAGCGAATAGTCGGTGCTTGTGTTGATGCTATTGATTTTGTTAGTTAATGCAGTCTCTGTTGTTGGTGGGGTAGTGGCGCTTTCTGCATCGTCCGGTGTAAAGGCGTTGGTGCTAAGTCCTGCAAAGGCTGCCAGTGCTTCACCGCATTCAAGGATGGTGCTCCAATTGCAAATTTTGCTCATTTTATCGGCAGTTCCCGGAGGGACAATTGCTGCGATATCAATGCCGCTATTTTCACCGGGGCAGCAGCTTGAACGCAAATCATCGGGCAGGGGTACAAGGCAGCCAATGCGGTCGATAACTTCCAGTGCGGTGGATTTATTATTTGAATCTGTTTCCAGAGCGCCGCTTGGATCAAGGTTTGTTGGTTTATCGGAAACATCGCTAAGTGATGTGCCAACATCAGGGTAAGCCAAAGTATTTTCAGCAATGGAGGCTGCGCATTCGGCAATGCGTGCTACTTTGCATGTTCCTTCCAGGAAGGTGTTCATGCCGGGCAATGTTTGCTCGATCATATCAAAGAAATTGACGGATGGGTTTGAGACGCCTGGAGTGCTGCTAACTGCTCTTGCTTGCATGGCGGGTGCGCAGCAATTGGCAATAAAGCTTGGTGGCATACGGAAGATTTTGCTGATGGGGCGCCGCATATTATTAGGGGCAACGCTGCTGAGGCATGTCGCGCGATCAAAAAAGGCGGGTTCTGCCCAGTACTTATCTTCTTTATCTTTCATTTTTTGCTGAAGATCAGCAGCATTGTTGCCTGCTTCATTCGTTAATTCAGTGGTCATGGCATCGGCCACCTCATCTTTTTCGGTATCCGTGTTATCTGGCGTGGTCGTATCTTCAGGGTCAGCTTTCTTTTTAATTTTTGTTGCATCGCCGCCTAAGAAGATATCAACGATGGAATCAGCACATGCCAGTCCCTGATTCCATTTACATGCCTGTGTTAAAACATTTTTCAAATCATCTGGCCATGGCATGGCATTAACTTTAATGCCGCCGCCGGATTCCTGAGGGCAGCAGGCCGCCACCGTTCCTCCATCCAAAGGAATCAGGGAGCGAATCCTTTGGATGACTGTAACATCATTGCCGGTGCAGCTGATGGCGGAGCCAATCTGCCTGCCTAGCTGAGTGGAGCATTTGGCAAGCTGCACATACGAACAGGCTTTATCCAGTTTGAGCTTTACAAGCTGTCGTTTGGTCACTTGAATTTGCGCTGGTGCGGGTGATGTATCAAAAGGATCATCAATGGTGGTAAGATCGCTTAGATCATCCGGGAATAGTGTGAGCAGGGAGGGGTTGTTGCTTGGGCAGCAATATTTAACAATATTATCAGCATGCTCAGGCCCAACTTGAGTGGAGCCTTTTACATTTGAAAGTGAGCTGTTATTGCTGGCGCATTGCGCAACATTGCCAAGCAGATTCCCACTTTGTCCTAAAAATGCTTCGGTGATATCGCCCAATGTACCAATCGTTCCTGTGGCGGCGGTGCTAATAAAATTGCCAAAGCCACTGCCATTATTGTTGTCATAATTGCCGGGAATGGCATGTATGGTTCCTGAAATTGCCGCACGAAGCCCGTCAACACACGAAAAAGCCTTGGTCAATGCGCAGCCATAATTAAAAATATCTTTGACTTTTTCAGTGGTTATTTTTGCTTTCTCAGCAGGAGTGAGGTCCGGAAAGTCATCTGGATTACCGCCTGTGGGAGGAGGGGCGGCCTGATGATAATTTTTAAAGATAAGTGAATTAACGGTATCCATAAAATCAAGGGAATTGCTTCGGCAACAGGCATTGAAAAGCGGTTTGGCCAGAACGCCATTATCCTGATCTTTATCAAAAAATTGCTTTGTAGCAATTGAAGTTGCTATCTGAATAGCACAATCCACTGAGGTAGAAAAATTACAGCCTTTGCGGATGGATTTAACGGTATTTTCTCCCAGAACATTCTTTTCCTGCATAAAGTTAAGTAAGTCCGGTTGGCAGCATGTTGCGATTACGTTTGTTGGTAATTTAAAGCCAGGCTCATCAAGCTTATCGGCATATTGCAGGGCAGATTCACCACATTGAAGCCCGGCATTGATAAATGTGCACCATTCCCGTATGCCGGGTTTATCCACCTCTGAACTAACTTCGCCGCCATCTTGTTCAAAAACTTTGGTCAGAACCGTGCAGCAATGTTTATCAACCGGGTCAAAAAGCCCGCCACTCAGAGAAAAGTTACCATTTGCGGCAAGGTATATTTTATCCGTAATTTGCGTTAAACATTGGGTGTAACCACAGGCATTATTTTTAGGGTCAAGCGAGCATAACACGCCGCATTGCTTAATATTCTGATACATATCAGAATCCGTTGCTGCATTGGTAATGTTATTAAAGCAGTCCTGAATAGTGCATACGCCAGTTTTCATGATGCAATTGATAACTTCACGGCAGATATTGGAATAATCACCCTTGTTAAACACCATGCGGCTGCATAATGTATCAAAATTAAAGCCAATAATCAGCCCGGTTGGGTCGGGAACCGTAACGCGTGGCAGGCTTCCGTCGCCCGGTGCTTCCTGCGATAAGGAATTACGGTCGATTGATATATCAACAGCCGCGCAGCCTTCAACCCATGTTTGGCATTGCTCATGCGCGCGGTCAATAATGCGGTCAATAACAATGCCACTTGCACTTTGCGCGACAGCACTGCTGCTAAAAAACAGACAGAAAGCTGCTAACAGAGAAATTAAAATGGTTTGTGAAAGTCGCATATCTTAATAAATTAACCTAAAATTAAGTAAAAAGCCAGTTTTGTAAACCTTAATTATTAGCATGATGGTGCCGTTGTATATCCGGGACAGGCCGTGCTGTTGCAACGATCTGCAACACATGCGGGCGTGCAAAGTGTTGTATTATAGCCGATGCAGGAGGGATTAGAGCAGGGATTTACACATCCCATCGTTGGAACTATGGGGGGGCACTCACTCGTCCAGCCTGGGCAATTAGTATTACT
>JAUIEX010000063.1 GCA_030429725.1 Alphaproteobacteria bacterium | reverse complement strand
AATTATCAGACGTTATATCGAACATCAGGGAAAAGAAGATTCTGGACAAGCGCAGCTTGAAATCTGAGCGTAGCGAAGCGTGATACCACGGGCCTTGGCCCGTGGAGATTCACCTTTTTCTCTACTTATTTTTACTTTATCTTGATAGAAGCCTCCACGGTTATTGTTAGGGTCATTATGCCTAACATCAGCCTTCGTACTTACTGATTTATCCAAGGCCTTTGTCCGGCCGCTGCTGTAAGGCATGCAGCATGCCCGACACATCCCTCCCTATCGGGAGGATTTTTGCCCGAGTGTGGGCTTCAAACCGTTGCCAAAGGCACGGCTCTAAGAAAAAAATGCACTCATAAGCCTTGCTGAAATGCGGGGCTTTTTTTATGCCGGATAGGTTGGTGGTTGTGCTAACCATGGACTTTGTCAGAGGATGATGGAATAAGACCTGATGATGAAGAATGACCTTTTGACAATAGCGGTTATCACGTATCGGCGGCTCGAATCGTTGCGGCATACCCTTATGAGCTTGAACACGCTTCAGCTTCCGGAAAATTTAGAGGTTGAAATTGTCGTGATTGATAATGACCCGGAAGCCAGCGCGAAGGATGTGGTGACGTCACTGAATGCCAAAATCCCCATCACTTATGTTCAGGAGCGGGAACGCGGCATTCCCGCCGCCAGAAATAAGGCGCTGCATTATGCGAAAAACAGCCAGTATCTGGCATTTATAGACGATGATGATGTGGCCGCCCCACAATGGTTATGTAGCCTGTATAATCAGTTAATCGCTTCGGATGCTGACATTGTTCGCGGGATTGTGTCCTATATTTTTCCGAAAGAAAAAAAATATCTAAGGTTGTTGGAAATATTCTTGCCGCCGCGCGCCAACTCCGGAGATTCCATACAATCCGCCGCAACCAATAATGTTTTATTCAAAACGGAAATTTATAAGCGACATCATTTGTTATTTGACCCAGAATTTACTCTGACGGGTGGCAGCGACTACCTTTTCTTTAAACAGGCTATCACTTCAGGCTGTTCCGGCGTGATGTGTCGTGAAGCAATCGTGTATTCGATCATCCCTGAAGAGCGCCTGACGTTGCGTTGGCTGATGCGGCGTTACATTCGTGTGGGTGCTGCAGCGGAAATTGCGCACAGGAAATTAAATTTGCCAAGAGACGAAAGAATGAAATTATTTTTTGCTTCACTGCAGGCTGTGGTCACCAGAATGGGTGTGCATATAAGGAAAATCTTTTCAAAACAACCTGTTGCAATTCATCTGCTGCTGCTTTTATGTAAAGCATTAGGAAGCATTATAGGGTTGTTTGGCCTTTGCCCTAAGGAATATAGGTGACGGAAAGTTGCCGCCATATCGGATATGTTTTAGGTAAGTTTCCCGTCTTATCTGAGACATTTATCAGTAACGAAATCAGAGCTGTTGGGCAGCGAGGAGTGCGTACTTCCATTTTTTCGTTACGTCAGTCCGCACAGATTGAGGCACAAATGGACGATGCCGATCTCGTTAAAGCATGCACTTATCTTCAGACATTGAGTGCTGATCAAAAAACTGAGTTCTCTAAAATGTTTAAGCACAGCCTGCCGGAGGCTCTGCCATTTTTATACAAGCAAGAAAGTGAATCGATCGATCACCTGCTTGGCCAGGCGTTGCAGGTTGCCGCCTATGCGCGCCGCAATGAATGCACTCATCTGCACGCCCATTTTGGATGGGCGGCGGCGGCGGTTGCGATTGTTGCCGCACGCTTAACAGGTCTTCCATGCAGTTTTACCTGCCATGGCTCTGATGTGTATCGCAACCCGGCAGATCTGCCCTTAAAATGTGAGGCCGCCAATATGGTTATCTCCGTTTCTCCGCGTTTAACATCACATTTAAAGCGCCTGGCACCCGGTGCGAATATTCAGACCTTATATTGCGGCATCGACACTGCGCGTTTTAAGCCATCGGAATTAGCGCAGCCCAATAATCGCTGGCTTTTCATTGGCCGTTTAATTGAATGCAAAGGGGTTGAAGATTTGGTGGAGGCCTGGTCGCACATCCCTGAGAAAATACGCCCAATGTTGGATATCGCCGGAGATGGTGAATTAAAAGAAAGAATAGTCAGGCGCATCAATGAGTTAGAGCTCGCTAAGTTTATTCATATGGTGGGTTCTGTACAATCGACATGGCTGGAAAAATATGGGCCTGAATATCAGGGAATGGTGCTTCCTTTCAAACCCGGTAAAGATGGCAGCCACGATACGTTTCCGCAA
Source organism: Alphaproteobacteria bacterium (assembly GCA_030429725.1). Taxonomy (GTDB): domain Bacteria; phylum Pseudomonadota; class Alphaproteobacteria; order Rickettsiales; family UBA8987; genus JAUIEX01. The sequence continues at coordinate 2,596 of JAUIEX010000063.1, read as the reverse complement.
ACATTAAAGGAAGGCATGGCGATGGGATTACCCATTGTAACGACAGAGCTCGGAGATTTTCCTGATTTACTACCCAGCGCCTGTAAGATGGTTCCCACAGGTAATGCGCAAGCGATCGCCCGTGCCGTTACACAGGTGATGGAGCTTGGATCTACAGAGATAAAGCAACTGAGACAAAATATGCGTCAATATGTTACTAAAAATACAGAAATCACTGTACAATCTGGCAAGTTAGTGGACTTATTATGTGGTGTGTGTTGACATATAATTTAGAGATTTAAGGGTGTTATTTTAGAATGAGTATCAATAATGCATATAAGAATAATGGCTTTTCATTGGTGGAGCTGTCCATCGTCCTGGTGATAATTGGGCTGGTTACCGGGGGTGTTTTAATTGGCCAGAATTTAATTCAAGCCGGAAAGCTGCAATCTGTCAGCAGTGAAATGCAAAAAATCCATGGTGCAGTTTCCACTTTTCAGGATAAGCATTACAGCCTGCCGGGTGATATGTCACGTGCCAGTGCTTTTTGGCCAACAACAACGAACGGTGACGGCGATGGGCAAATAGACTATAATTTAGGTGGGCCGGGTGAGGAGTATTTTGCATGGCAGCATCTTGCCAATGAGGGGTTGGTAGAAGGCCAATATACAGGTGCCCCCCAAAGCTTGCCGGCCGGCGTGATTGCATCAAGTTATTTCAGATTATCAAATCAAACCGATGTTTATGATATTAGTGGCTTGATGATTTCGTTTAACCGTATGGGGGTTGGTTATGCACGCCACGCGGTGCTAACGCCACAGGAAGCGCACTCCATTGATGCTAAAATGGATGATGGCAATGCGGATAGCGGAAAAATTCTTGGCTTTAACGAACAGGGGGTGGGTGGCTGCGCCACCAGTGATTATTCTGCAAGTACAGCAGATTATATACTGACCAATGATGATATTCTGTGTAAATTATTTTACGTTGTTGAGTAAAAACCCATAGGCCAGAAGCTGCCTGATAAACGCGTCAAAATCTTCCTCTAACTGGCTTTGGCTTGCATTAAATTTCTGGCTAAGTTGGCGGGTGATTTCGTGACGATCCAGCTTCTCTTCCAGAAGCTTCCATATGCACACCGCAGTCTCGTTAAGTTCACAGAAAGAAGCCGTTTGCAGGCTCATTAATATAATTTTATCGCCAACCTCTTTCGATACGACATTATCATAATCTATAGTAAACACAGTTAGAATGTAATAACACGAAGCTTAGATAGCAATTGGAAATAGAGATGTTAAACCATGTTAGCGTTATTATTCCCGTATATCGCGTTACCAGATATTTGGAAGAAGCATTGCAATCGGTGCGAAAACAAACCCATTCTATGTGGGAGATCATCATTATTGATGATGGCAATGATGATGCAACAGTTGCGGAATTGCATGCCATTGCCGGTAAATATTCCGATATCAGAATCATCAGCATCAAGCATTCAGGGCCCGGCACAGCGCGCGCAGCAGGCATAGAAGCAAGCAAGAGTGACTATATTCTCTTTCTGGATGCCGATGACATGCTCCACGAAAACGCCATAGCTACCCTTCTTAAATCCATGTCCTTTAACGTGTCATCCTGCGGTGTTTATGGTTGTTCACAAAGAGTAGACCAGGGTGGGCACGCGCTGAACGACTCCCTCCACCCCGGCGAAGAATTACGCTTATCCGGTAAGGAGCTTTTGCTTTCAACACTCAGCGGACAAGCCTCCATCACTATGGGAGCCGTGCTTATTTCACGTTCGTCCTTAGTCAAATGCCCGGTGGATTTCAGAGGGCTTTATTTTGGAGAAGATTGGGCCATGCTCTGTGGTTTAATGATGCGGGAGAATATCAATTTCGTGCAGGATAATGCCGTCCTGTCCTATTACAGAAAACATGCACAAAGCACCGAGCGCCACAACCATCGCTGGGCGCAACGCTGCCTTGAGAGTATTGCGCGTGTCTATGAAGCAGACCAGCTTCAATCAATCATAGCTAAAGAAAAACTTGATGAACTGCGGGGTAAGATAAGCTTCACCCCGCACAGAATTTTATGTGAGCATTATACCAAGCTAGGCGACAAGCACAGCGCCAGCAAACATTTTCATTTAATGGATCATACCGTCTTGATGCCGAACTAAAGCAGCTAATTCAGCTACAAACGCAAAGTTATGGGGACATTGGCCCAGCATATGCCTGGCTGATAATTTCACCTTCCAGAACAATCAGCTGTGGTGAAGTATAAGGCTTTTTCTCGGATGTTACATCAACGGAATCAGAGTATTTCACGGAAATGGAAGGGTTTGTGAAGAACGCGCCCAAAAAACTGATGAGCGACGTCAGATACATAGTAAATCTATTAAATTTCAAATTTTCCTCCTCACATGAACTTCATTAGTATGATAACAGCTTATGTTAAAAAAATAAAGGGGTTAACGTGGATGCCCACTCATTTGATTATAAGATCTGAGTTTTTTCCTATCTCGCGTCGTTGTTTTTTTATTATAGGTTAAAGTAATTTGCGAGGTCTGGGTGGATTTCGACGGTGCCGTTGAGGATAGTTTTTGGCTTATACTGTTTTTTTC
>JAUIEX010000020.1 GCA_030429725.1 Alphaproteobacteria bacterium | reverse complement strand
GCGAAAAACACTTCAGTAATTGCCTGAATTTAGCCTCCGAAATATGTGAACGCTCATAATACTTATTTTTAGAATGTTTCATAGTGACTTAGCATAACCTAAATTGTGCTAAAGTTCACCAGACCCTAGTAAAAATAGAATTCCTTCTTTTAAATTTACTCAGGAAACAGATACTCTTTGGCAGGAGAGAATAAAAAACGATAGCTTACCCCTCTTGCCTAAGGATTTGGCCAACGAAACTTTCACAACAGCAGTGTATTTTGGGCATAAATGGAAAAATGCACATTTTAGTGATGAAAAACACAGGATACTTGAGCCCGATCAAATCGAGAAATGGAAATTCAATCAAAATTTACTTAAGGTCATTCCACGGAGATTGGTTAATGACCTTAAACAAAAGGGCATCACATTAGAGATGACTGAAGCAAAAGAGATAGCCAATAGTGGAAGTCTACAGATAATAATCGCAGGCCGTAAATTCGATGAAGTGTTTCTTAATGCATTACAGAATGAAGGAAATTTATATATGGATGCAGGTGCACTATCTTCCTTTTTAAAAGAACATGACATCCATGTGCCAAGCAGTGACTTAGCTACATTCCATAACCGCACGGGCATTCACCATTCAACACGATTTGAGCGGCGTGAGATTTGGGCAACGATTGCTGGTTCTATTCTCCAGGATGCGTTACATCCCAGTGACTTGCAGGTTTCTAAGGAAGAAAGAAAAGTTATTAAGGCTATTGCTTCTGGAAAAAGACAAGAACTATCCAATTTGCTTCAAGAGTACCCTTATTTAGAAGAAAACGCCAGAATGACTGAAGAAACAATAAGAGATCTAAGATCAAAAAATTATATGGCAGGTCAGACAAGTACTGTAACTCCTTAGTGCGCTAAAGCTCAATATTTACACATGATGTGTGGCGGGCAGAGTATTTATTTCTGCCTGCCGGCTCGGCGCTGTGAGTTTTGATTGCGCGAATGTGGGTGCCCTGCTTTCATAGGGGGATGCAAAATTACCTGACGCACGACCCAAGGCATTTTCAGATACTGGCATTATCAACATTGCTGGGGTTGCAAATGTTCTGGGCAGATTTTGGCGCCGATATCATGGTGGTTGCGGTGTTGCTGTGCGGTGCGCTTGTAACGCAGCTGCTTTTTTCAAAAGCTTTTGTTATTGCATATGATTTTCGTAGCCCGCTGATAACGGCGTTGTCGCTCTCAATGCTGCTTCGAACAAACGAACTGTGGATTTATTTACTGGCAGTAATAGCCGCCATTGCCAGTAAATTCCTTCTGCGTATCAGGGGTAAGCATATTTTTAATCCTGCAAATATTGGGATTGTTCTGGTGTTGCTGTTATTTTCTGATGTTGCGTGGGTCTCGCCAGGGCAATGGGGCAGTGCGTTATGGCTGGCGGCACTTTTATGCTTCCTCTCCTTCCTCGTCCTTTTTAAAATACCTTATCGCGATATGGCGTTGTTGTTTCTTTGTTTCTGGAGCGGATTATTATTTATGCGGGCGCTATGGCTGGGGGATCCTCTCTCGATACCGTTGCATCAACTGCAAAGCGGTGCGCTATTAATTTTTGCATTCTTTATGATTTCTGATCCAAAAACGATTCCAGATACACTAAAGGGGCGTATTGTATTTGCACTTTCAGTGGCAGTGCTTGCGTATATACTTACTTTCACTTTTCGTATAAGAGAGAGTTTATTTTATGCGCTGGCAATTTTATGTATTTTCAGGCCAATAATTGATTATATATGGGCTGGAAGAATTTATCACTGGCGGCCAAAGAAGGGCGAGGAGGCTTTATGAAGCATTTTATTATTCTACAACTATGTTTTTTTGCATTGGGAATGAGTTCCGCACAGGCATTCTGCGGTTTTTTTGTTTCCAAAGCCGGGGCGGATTTGTTCAATCAGGCATCCAAAGTTGTGCTGGCGCGCGCGGATGGCCGAACGGTGATTACCATGGTGAATGATTATCAGGGGGAATTGGATGAATTTGCGATTGTGATTCCTGTGCCATCCGTGATTACGGAAAAGCAGGTTAATGTGACGGAATATAGGATTATTGAGCATCTGGATGCCTATACGGCACCACGGCTGGTGGAGTATTTTGATGCTGATCCGTGCCAGAGAAGATTTTCGGAATATAGGATGCCTGCAAGATCGGGGATTGCTATGGAAGCAGCCAGAATGGCACCCAAAAGTGCGGAAGCGCTTGGCGTGAAAATTGAGGCGGAATATACCGTGGGGGAATATGATATTGTTGTTCTCTCTGCAGAGCAAAGCGATGGGTTATTTACCTACCTGAATCAGGAAGGCTATCAAATGCCGGAGGGTGCGCCGAAAGTGCTCAATAGCTACATTAAACAGGATATGAAATTTTTCCTGGCAAAAGTGAATTTAGAAGAGCAGGCCAAGGCCGGTTCATCTTATTTGCGGCCACTTCAGGTTGCCTATGAGCATGAAAAATTTATGTTGCCGATTCGGCTTGGAACATTAAATGCCAAAGGTGCGCAGGATTTGATTCTGTATACATTGACGCAAAATGGGCGGGTGGAGACCTCTAATTACCGGACAACAAAAATCCCTTCCGATGTTAGTATCCCGACTTATGTTAAGGATGAGTTTGCTTCTTTTTACACCTCAATGTTTGATGAGGCTGTGAGGAAGCAAGGCATGAAAACAATCTTCCTTGAATATGCATGGGATATGGGCTGGTGTGACCCATGCGCGGCGGATCCGCTTTCCAATGAAGATTTAAAAACACTGGGCGTGTGGTGGAATGGCGAAAATAACCGTGGCGCAAATCCGGCAGGTTCCCCAGGTGTTTTGCGCCGTGTTATGCCGCAGCCGGCCGCGAATGTTTTCGTCACAAGGCTTCATGCGCGCTATGACGCAGAAAATTTTCCTGAGGATCTGATGCTGCATGAAACATCGGATCGCCAGAATTTTCAGGGGCGCTATATTCTGAATCACCCATGGACAGAGGAGGCTTCCTGTGAAGATAGCACACGTTATTTTGAAAGCTTGCCGAAGCGTTTTGAGAAGGAGGCGCAAACGCTTTCCAATGTAACCGGCTGGAAAATAGATGAAATTCGTAAAAAAATGGCTGAAAATGGTCAGGGTTTTTCAGGAAAGCCCGCAGCGCCAAAAGATTGGTGGGAGTCACTCTGGAAAAAATAACCAACGAAAATTAATCCACCATCCGGCTGTGTTAAAAGGGCAGGAAGCTGTGGGCGTAGCGCCACTGTTTCCTTTGTTCTTAGTAAAAAATTAACTCTCTGATGCTATATTTTAGGAGTTATGGATGATTTAGTTAAGCAGTTTAGGCAGTTATTGCTCTCTGATAACGTAGATTTTGTTGCGCTTCATCAGGCGATGGAGCTTTTGATTGCTGCGGGTGATGTGAAGATTGAAGGAAAATCAGACCTCTATAAAGAGGCTGTTGAGCAACTGGAATCATTCGGAATTGATCTTTCAGAATATAAAAAAGAGCCACTGAATGATGAAGTGATTAGCCAGAACGCTATCGCAATAAGCCATGATTTTTATACCGCCATCGCGCAGATTGAAAAAGAGGCGCGGCAGGAACAAGCGGTGATTGACCGGTTTAATGAAGAGAAGCAGGAAATTCTAAGGCAAACAGGTGGTGCGGATGCCGAATTTTTGCAGCAACGGCAGGAAGCTAATCAGTCATATTACTTAACTGAACAAGAGCAAAAGGGCCGTGCTTATATTCATTCATGGGGGCTTGGCTTAGAAAATCACAGTATTCATAATGACGCATTTTTGCCCAACCGCGATGATATGCAGAGTGGAAGGCAGCCCTTAAACAAGCTCCTCGATAGAATTAATAATCTTCAAGGCAATATTCAGGCTCTGCACGCTCCGGATGCCAAACCTGAGCAGAAACAAGCGCTGCTTGAAAAAATTGAAGAATTGAAAATCACCATTGCGCAGGATCTTTCCACGCTGGATCAACAAATTGCCACGCAACGCAGCCAGCAAGCTGCGTTTGAAGACCGTGCAACACGGATTCAGGAATTCCTGAAGGATTCCTACTACAAAGATATTAATGAAGAAATTAACGCTATAAAGGCGACGGCTTTGGGGCGTGATTTTAATGTCAATGGCGATGAAAGTATGCCTGGCCGTTAGATGCAGCAAGCGGTGCAGTTGAGTGATCTCTCCACAGAAGATCAGGCCGCATACAGTGCCAACAGGCAGCAAATGATGGGCATGCTGCTTGATATGGAAGGTGAGCGGCTGCAGGGTTTGCCCGCCAACACACAAGGTGATCAAAGCCCTTTCTTCACCAATCGTGCCATGGATGAGTATCAGGGCGATGGCACCGCGCCGCCAACTGCGCCGGGCTTAAGTGCCGAACGCCGCGCCATGGTGAATGGTTATATCAGTGAAAAAAACCGTGCCGAGAACTCTAGAGCTCAGGCAATTTTTAACAATCAATTCATGGTGAATAACCCAGCCCTCCAAAAAGATAATGTAATCTTACAATCTGACGGAAGAACCTATCTAATTGATGACCCTCTCAAAGTGCTGGCACTCTCCGATGACATGCAGCGCATGGGCACCTCCCTTAAGCCGATGTATGATCGCTATCCGGAAGTTCAGTGGCTCAAGCAAATTGAAACCTTAACCGGAACTGAGGTGCATTTTGGCGATAACACACCGCTTTCAATTGATGCGCAGTCTCGTGAGCAAGCCAGCGATGGTTTTCGAAGTAATAGCAAAAAAGACTATGTTGTTTCGATTGAGCAGGTTGCAAATATCCATGACGGCCGGGCACATAATTTAAAAACCAGTGCCAATGACTTAGAAGTAAAACAACGTATGCTTGGGCAAATGCTAGGTGACTTGGGGGCGATGAAAAATGCCTTGGAAGAGGAGGCGGAAGTTGGCCTGAATCAGGCAGCGGTGATTGCTTCGGATATGCAAGAGGGCGTTAGACTGCAGACCGAAGTTTGGAGCGAAAATATTGCGGCGGATAGAACCTATCAACGCATCCGCCAGGCCGGAAGAAGTCTCTCCGATCAATTAGATGCAGAAAGAAACGCAACCAATCCAGACCCGGCAGAAATCCAGCTTCTTCAGGACAAATTGCAGGATGTGCGTGAAAGAGCCGGCAAAAATAGCCGCCGAAAGGCTGCCGGCGATGCCGGGCGGGAGGCATTAGGGCAAACGGAGGGATTGCGTGACAGGGATAAAGAAAGGATAGCAGTCGCCGAGGAGAAGGAAGGATTGCTTCAACGAGAAAATGAAGCAACGCCGGCAACACAAGCCGTCAACCAGCTCAAAGAAAATAATTTCATCGCAAACAATAACCCAGATAACCAAAACCAAACAGACCTCAAAACCAAATACAAAAATAATAAAAATAAGTTCTACACAGATAAACACGAAGAACATGTAAAAAGCAGGCCAAGGGCAGAAAATAAACTGACAGGCAGCTTGAAATTTGGAGGCTCCACATCATATCTTTCCACTGAAGGAAGACGTTTGGAGGGATACCGTCCACGTAGTGGTGTAGATGAAACATTGGTGAGTGATGAGGCATTAGCTCCATTTGAGAATAGGCTTTCACTAAGAACGGTTGGTGCAGAAATTAACTACCAATCTTTTCCAAAAATCCCTGGTCGGGATGGGCAAATTAAGTTTGATTACAAAGGCGGCTACACAGCAAGTTTTGATTCAGATGGAGAATTGGCCCGGCAGGATATTTCAGCAGGTTTTGGCGCCAGCTATGCTTTTATCGGTGACTTCAATGACGATAAAGGGCTTTCCGTTGGAGCAATTGCTGGCATCAGCTTTAAAAACTACCCACAAAATGTGGCAGGTGCATTGCCAACGCATCCTGAATTTGTTGAGCCCGTTGAGAAATTAGACCAAGAAACCGTGATGAAGCTAGGCGTTATGTTTAATACCATGACACCAGTTAAAAATGGGGATTTCGGCATTTTACGCCTTGAAGCTGGAGGAACTTTCAATGTCTCTAAAATGGGAAATGAAAGAAGTAATGATGTCAAAGTTCATTACAGTCCACCGGGAATTTTTGACCCCATCTTTGGGTCCTCTATTGGTGCGCCACTTGTTGATGCATTACCAGGCGGCGGCTATAGCCTACAAAACCCGTCAAATACTACACCATGGGCACCGCAACTAAATGAACCTCAGAGAATTAATACAACTGTGCTATCTATTACATCCCCTGGCTTTGATCCATCGCAACATGCCGTTGATGGATCAATGGGCCCAGCAACATGGGAAAATGCAAAGATTACTGATGCTTCAGGAGCATACTCGTTTAATGGTTATGAACATAATAAACATTATTCCGTTTCATGGGGTGATGGTTTATCATTTTACGGACGTGTGAGCCTAACGGATTTCCCTCTAGGCAGTATGAATGTTGGTATCTCTGCAGGAGCAGAAGTATCAATGCGGCCTTACACTGTCAGCGAATTAGAAAGCTGGAAAAATATCAGTGAACTACTTACAATCCATGCACCTCATAACGGTGGAGACATAGGGGAAGCACCGCATCTTCTCTTAAATTTTGAAAAAGTACCAGAATTTGGTGAAGGCAGGCGCATTCGGCATATCCATGAAGGAACAGCAACAGAAACCTCTTTTGATTTCACACTGACGCTAACACCTGGTGCAGGCAAAGGGAATAATGGCGAAAAGAAACAAGGGAAAGACAAGCCCTTTTTTCGTTAATTGCTGGGAAAGTGGCTGGCAGCCTCCTGCAGCATGGTGGCAAGCAAGTGCAGCGGAAGGCCGAGAATAGTTTCCGTTGTGCCTTGGATGTTTTCAAATAACTCAGCGCCATGTTCTTCATAGTGATAAGCACCGGAGCTTTGGTAAGGCTTATCCAGTAATAAATAATCTTCAATCTGTTGAGGGCTGAGTGGGCGCATGGTGAGTGTGGCTGTATCAACGGCGCTTTTAATCAATGCCTCGTTATGTGCAATGGCAAGCGCGCTGTGCTGATAATGGGATTTTCCCTGAAGGAATGCTAAATGTTTGGAGGCATTGGCGTGGCTTTGGGGTTTATCAAGCCTTCTGCCATCACATTCGGCCATCTGATCGGCGCCGATTACGTAAGCCTCCGGATAGAGTGATGAAACGGCCAGCGCTTTTGCTTCAGCCAGCCGGCAGGCCTGCTCAGAGAGCGGCAGGTGAGAAATCGTGGCCTTGATGGCATCCTCATCAACATGGGATGTGACTACTTCAAAGGGAATGTTAAGCCTTTGGAGCAGTTGTTTTCGAATCATAGAACCCGATGCTAAAATGAGTGGCTGGGGGTATTGGAGCATGGTTGCGGTTGCCTGACCTTGGGTTACGAACTAAGTTGCTATTATGCGCGTGCTTATTGTTACTGCAAGTTTCTATCAAGAGATTACGAAAGCGATGCTTTTAGGAGCCTCACAGCTTTTGGAAGCAAAGAACATTGTCTATGACCATATTGATGTTCCGGGTGCCTTGGAAATTCCCGGTTGTATTAAGCGGGTGAATGATAACAGCCCTTACGATGCCTATGTGGCGCTGGGCTGTGTTATCCGTGGGGAAACCTATCATTTTGAGGTGGTGTGTAATGAATCTGCCCGTGGCCTGATGGATCTGACAATCCGTGAAGGGATTGCGATTGGCAATGGTATTTTAACCTGTGAGAACCGCAAGCAGGCAGAATATCGCGCTGATCCTGCCCAGGGAAATAAAGGTGCCGGCGCGGTTGAGGCGGCTCTGGTGCTTGCAAATGTGACCGGTGAAGGTGGTGGTGGTTAATGTCCCTTCAAAATGCGAAACGTGTTGTCATTAAGATTGGCTCCGCACTTCTTTGTGACCCGGCAACGGGAACATTGCGAAGCGGATGGCTTGATAGCCTTGCGCAGGATATTGAACTTCTCAACCGAGAGAAGATTGATGTTGTGTTGGTGACTTCCGGAGCGGTGGCTTTAGGGAGACATTTAATTAACCCGGATGCGGAAGGTATCCAGCTGGATGAAAAACAGGCGGCGGCGGCGTGTGGGCAGGTGTTGTTGATGCAGGCATATCAGCAGGTGCTTGGCGTGCATGGCATCAAGGTTGGCCAAATTTTGATGACGATTGAGGATTCCGACAATCGCCGAAGATATTTGAATGCGCGTAACACACTGCGAACCTTACTGAAGTATCAGATACTTCCCATTGTGAATGAAAATGATTCCGTGGCAACAAAGTCATTGCGCGTAGGGGATAATGACCGATTAGCTGCGCGTGTGGGGCAGATGGTGGAAGCCGATATGATCATTTTACTATCGGATGTGAATGGTCTTTATACTGAAAATCCTAACACTAACCCGCATGCCAAGCATGTGCCGGTTGTTAAGGAAATTACCCCAAAAATTGAAGCCATGGCAGGTGCGGCAGGAACAAATGTTGGCACGGGAGGGATGGTCACAAAGATTGCCGCCGCAAAGATTGCCAATGCTTGCGGATCACATACCATTATTATGCATGGTGAAGCGCCGCACCCGATTATGCGGTTAATGGAAGGAGAAAAGCATACAATTTTTGAGGCAGATGAGCACCCGCATTCTGCATATAAAAAATGGATTGCATTTAGTTTGCAGCCGGCAGGTTATATCATTGTGGATCAAGGAGCGGAGAATGCTTTGCGCCGAGGAAACAGCCTGCTTCCTGCGGGAGTTGTTGGTGCCGGAGGGGAATTTATTCGTGGTGACGCGGTGAGCATCCGAAATCAAAACGAACAGGAAATTGCCAAAGGGCTTATTACCTATAATGCGGATGAAACACTCAGAATTATGGGGCATCATAGCAGCGAGATTGAGGCGGTTCTTGGCTATATGGGGCGTGACGTGTTAGTTCATCGCGATGATATGGCCTTACTGATTGATACCTAGGTTCTGTTCTTTCTATGCGGTTGATTTGCGCCTGAAGATGACGGGAAGGCTAAAAAGCGATGTGATGATGGCTGTTATTATCCAGCTATAGATTGCTCCATAAACGCCAAAAATGGGGATCAATAGAGTAGAAGAAATTATAATTGAGACACAGAGGATGGCGGCAAGCATCAGGTTGGTTCGGTTTGAGTGAATGGCGGCAATGATCGCCTGAGAGACCGTAACTAAGCCATAGGCGGGTAGGCCAATGCATAAAAGTTTTAACAAAAGGATGCTCGTAAAGAACTCCTGCCCAAAAAGAAGGGGTACAAGCCAGCCGGAGAGAAGATAGAGAATCGCCGCGCCGAGGGACATTAGAAGTAACATTAAAACACTAATTTCCGAGATGGCAATTTTATGTTGCTTCTCATCCATTTGTGCAAGCCAAGGCACAAGATACATGGCCAGTGTGCGTGGTATTATCAGGCTGGATTCAATAAAAACAAAAGCCACCGTATAATAGCCGATATGACTGGCGGTCACATTGAAGACACCCATCAATAGAATAAGCGCATGGGAGGCAAAAATAGATAAGAGTGAAATGCTATATTGTGTTTTGCCATAAGCTTTCCATTCTTTTTGGGCTTCTTTTGCAAGGGGCTGCGTGCCGGAGTTGATATTTTTGATAATTTTTAGTGCCGTCAGCAATTTTACCAAAATGCCGAGAGATAGGCCAATAATGGCGGTAAGCGCGGAGAGCTGCTTGGCCAGAAAAAAAATCCCATACCCTAAGGTCACAATGGTTTTTTGTAATAAATTAGCAAGATTATAGCCTTTGGCATGATGAATGCCCACCAGTGCCGCGCAGAGTGATTCAGCCATGGCTAAAAAAACGCCGGCAATAATTACCGCCGCCAAGAGAAGCAGGCTGGTATTCTCCGGAGCGTAGCGAAAAGTTATTAAAAAAATGAATGGCGACAAAGCCGCGCTGGCCTTCAGAATGGCAACCAGACTTTTTCGGATAAGCCACCCTGTGCTTTCAGGGTTTTCCGCAAGAAACTTGCGATTAACCCTGTCCATTCCCAGCAGACAAATGCCGCATGTTATCATTCCAATGGCTACAAGCCATGAGACAATGCCGCGTGTTTCAGGGCCAAGGCCGCGCGCCAGAATGATTGAGCCGACAAGGCCAATGAATAACGCAAATAGGTGAGTTGCCACGGAGGATAGAAAGCGTTTATAGAAGTCTTTTCGCTCAAGTGAAGGGGGCATCATCGTTGCTAAGGCTGGTGATAATATTCTTGGTATGTACCATAATATGAGCCGGAGTCTCCATAGTGATCGCCTTCATAGACATGAATATTAACGCGGTTGAGAACAATCCCAGCCGGTGACTTTCCGGAGGCTTCCAGACGTTTGAGCGCCATGAGTGTGGTGGCTTGTTTTGTTTTTCCCCAGTGATTCAGAAACAGAACGGAATCCGTTTGCGGTGCAATTGCAAGTGCATCGGAAAGTGCCAGAACAGGCGCCGTATCCAGAATCACCAGATCATAACTGTGCCGCGCATGTTCAAGTAGGCTGATCATGGCATCGGAAAGTAACAATTCTCTGGAGTCCGGCGTGCTTTGTTCGGCGGTTAGCAGATGAAGAGGCGACATAATATCTTCGCTAATGGCATCGGCCAGCGTAACCTCGGCGCGCAGAACATTCTGCACAACATACTGTCCGCGCGTGGTAACCATATGGTGCAAGCGCGGGCGACGCATATCAAGGTCAATGAGCAGCACTTTCTTGCCGGCCTTGGCCATTAAACGTGACAGTGCAAGTGAGAAAACTGATTTCCCTTCCCCGGGGATAGAAGAGGTTACCATGATAACTTTCGGCATTTTATTTGCCGTATGTTGAAGTTGAGTGAGAACACTGCGCAAGCTTTCAGCATAAGGGGAGAGCGGCATTTCAGCAGCAAAAATCACGGGGGTACGCCCTTTCAGAAGGTCATTATCTAATTCCTGAACCAGCCCGATTACGGGGAGGTTTGTCATGTTTTCTACAATTTCAGGATCCCGAAAGCCGCGATCTCGCATTTCATTGATTCCAATAAGAATAAGGCTGGATAAAAGGCCGCCAATGAGTGCGATGAGAACAATGAGTTTTTTATTTGGCCAGCTGGGCTGAAGTGGCTTATCTGCGATGGAAACAATTTTAACGTCATGCTTAATCTGATCTTCCGTTTCAGAAGTTTCTTTATAACGGTTTAAAAAGGATGAATAAATCTGCGCACTTGCGTCCATTTCTCTTTCCAGCTCCGACAGCTGCACACGCGCGCGCGTGCGTGAATCCTGTTGAGTGCTGAGCCTTTCCAGTTCCTGCCGTAAATTATTTTCCTTAATGCGGGCAATCTCTAATTGATTTTCAAAGGTGGTAATAATTTTGCTGACTTCACTGCGTATTTTTTGGCGCAGGTCATTTAATTCGTTTGTAACTTTTTGCATTTGCGGATGTTTTGTGCCGTATCTGCCGCGCAGATCCGCTTGTTTTATAAGCAGGGAGGTTTCTTCGATTCTTAGATTCTGGATGACCGGAGAGTCCAAAACTTCGGCCACGGCTTCTGCTGAACCATCACCTGAGCTTAACATTCGCTGCGCCTGTTTTAGCCGCGCTGATGCCTGTAATGTGTCTGCTTTTGCCAGAGTAAGCTGGGTATTTAATTCCGAGAGTTGCGTATCATCAACGGTGATGCCACTCATGCCAATTTCAATTAAGTTGTTGGCTTCTTTAAATTCCTGAACCCGTCGGGAGGAAATCTCAACTTTTTTCTTCAGGTCTTCAACGCGGGCATCCAGCCATTGATTGGCCTCTCTGGAGGCTTGCATTTGTTGCTGAAGCTGGAGGGTTTTATATTCATTAATATAGGCATTGGGAACTTTTGCGGCGAGTTCCTTGGATGCGCTGGTGAACTGAATTTTAACGGTATACGTGTTCACGGGGCGAATAATAGTCAGCTGATCAAGTATATTATCGACCACGGCGATACGCTGTTTATTCTGCAACTCCTCCGTGGCCATTTTTGTGCCGCCACCAATATTAAAATAGCGCTCAAGAAAGCCCGGCTTTGCAATATAAGGGTTAAATTCCGGGTAGTTGCTTAGTTGCAGGCGATACGCCACGCGTTCGGCCATATAGCGAGATTTGATAACGTCCACCTCACTCTGAATGGCGGATTCATCTGCCGACATTCCCATTAAAACGGATTGAATGTCCACCACCTGCTTGTCACGAAAATCAAACTGAATCACGGACTGAGAAGTATAGAGCGGGGTTTGAAGTTGCGCATAAATAACCCCCGCAACAAACAGGCCAACGGTAAGGCATCCGATCAGCCAGCGATAGCGCAAAAGAATCCTCAGAAGCTGGCGGAAGCCAAGCTGCCCTGCCGGAGCGGAGCTATGTCCAAATTGTCCAGTTCTAGCCATGAAGGAGAATTTAACGTCAATTCTTATAAAAAGATAGCCGACGTTTCCTAAAGCTACAAATAAGCGACATTGAGATAATGGGTGTATCATGGCTGCCGTGCTACGAATCAAAATCTTTTCAACAAAACATGCCGGTATAATGTTTGTTTTTAACCAGTTGCGAAGGATCGGTGTTATGGTAAGAGATGAGCTCCGATTCCTCGCAGACAAAGGTAAAAATTAGCCGGAAGGGGGTTAAAAGGTCTGAGGCGCTGCCTTCTGAAATCTCCATTGATTTTAATCGTGAAATTAAAGAATTTTCGACAGTATTTGCCACGGCGTGTCACGCAAAAATGCCGGGGCATTCCGGGCAAAGCTATGCATTGTTGTTGCATCCCATCGCGCCCATTAGAATGCAGTTTATTGAGGCGGCAAGTGGGGATGCGCCCTTATCAATCCAGCGGGTTCTTGCGCATGGTCGTGTTGTGGCCATAGGTGGCAAGGAATATTACGCCGTGGTGTTGGATTACCCTCAGCATCCTACCTTAAGTCAATATATCCATGATCATGGTGCGTTGGATGATAGGGAACAGGTGCATCCTATCATTGAACAGCTTTATAACGCGCTCAGATTTTGTAATGCATATGGCCTAACGCATGGCAGCATTAATCCCGGCAATATTTTCTTTGATGCCGAAAAAAATACGGTTGTGCTGAAATGCCCTCTGGATGGGCCATGTGGTTTTTCACAAGACCCGGTTTTTGAGGCGTTGGATCAGCTGCAAGCGCATCCGGCGGGGAAGGGGGATTTTTGTCCGGAGCGTGATTATTTTTCACTTGGAGCCACCGTTCTATATTTACTTTCAGGCAGTGTAACCTATGCCTCCAATGACGCAAAGGCGGTGATGGTGCAGCGTATGATGGAAGGTTCTTCAGAGGAGCCGATTCGTCGTCAAATTGTTAGCAAAAGCGTATTGGTTACACGCAGAACGGAGATGCTGTTGCGCGGGTTAATGACGGATAATGCTAATTTGCGCTGGACACTGGAAGAGCTCAATCTGTGGCTGAAGCGTGTGGATGTCAATGTGCCCGCATCAAAAGTGCACCGCAATGCAACAAACCCGCTGCATATTGAAGATCGCGAATTTTATGGCATGAAACATGTGGCGCATGATTTATTTTCACGCTGGTCAGAATCTGTTGATACGGTGCGTGTGGATGATTTGGTGCGCTGGCTATCTCTTTCAGTGCGGCGTCAGGATATTGCCGATGAAATAAAGCCGCTGCAAAAGATGAAGCAAGAGCAGGGAATTACGGAGCAAAATCTTACACGAATAGTGCACACACTTGATCCAACGGGGCCGGTTAGATTTCGTTCGTTTGCCGCTTATCCACATGGTTTTGGAGCAATGCTCGCATATGCCTATTTGAATGATGAGCAGGAAATTATTAATGCGATGGTGAGTATGTTCAAGGATGGGCTCTACGAACATTGGTTGCGGGTGCAAGAGGATCCAACTCTCTATGATTTTACGTCACTGGGCTGGTCGTCACAAAAGATTCGTAAAAATATTAAGCTAACGGGTTATGGCTTTGGTATGGAGCGTTCGCTCTATGATTTTTCGTCGTATATGCCGTCACTTGGTACCCGTACGGACGGTAAATTTATTATTTCGCTAGAGGATGCTCTGAATGCTCTGGAGCATTATAAAAGTGACCGGGAAGAAGTCGATCCGTTGGATCGCTTTTTGGCTGCGTTTATTGCGAATCGGGTTGGATTGCTTGAAACTATTACGATAAAATCCCTCGCTAATTATACGAAGATTAGTAAATTTCCTGCAATTCAGATGCTGGCGCTCTTAACGGTAGCGCAGAATGAAGCCGCCATGCCGAAATTGTCGGGTCTTTCGGCGTGGGTTGCAGATTCCATTCTGCCATTAATAGAGAATTTGAAGAGCCGATATATTCGTTCTGAAATTTCTAAAAAAATTAATAAGGCCAGAGATAAGGGGGATTTGAACGAGATTTTCTCTGTGATGTCCTCCCCACTCTATGCCAAGCGTGATACATATGGCTTTGAGGAGGCGCAGCTGCAATATGTTGCGCTGGCGGATAAAATCAGAATTTTAAGTGATCCGTTGTTGCTGCAACGCAAGGCTTATAAATATGGATTGCGTATTTCCGTGATGCTTTCCTATCTCATACTTGCGGTGACCTTAATTTTTGTGGTCTATCATATTTTGTCTTAGAGAGAATGAGGATGAGTAAGTTTTTTAAAAAATATTTTTCTGTGGTGCCGGTTAAGTGCGGCATTTTTCTGTTAGTGATTATTGGTGGAATTCATTCGGCATGGGCCGCATCGGAACTGCCTTTGCCGCGTTTTGTTTCTTTAAAATCAAGTGAGGCCAATGTGCGCACCGGGCCGGGGCTGCGTTACCAGATCAAATGGGTGTTGGTTCGCCCCGGTATGCCGCTTGAAGTTACCGCTGAATTTGAGCAGTGGCGGCGGATACGTGATATTCAGGGTGCGGAAGGCTGGGTTCATCGCGCCATGATCTCAGGTAAGCGTGCGGGCATCACCATGAAAGATAATGTTTTATTGCTGCGTGATGATGACGCGGATGCCTTTCCGATTGCCCGGATAGAGCAGGGCGTTTATCTGGAACTTCTGGAGTGCGATGAGATGCTCTGTGAAGTTGCGGTGGATGGCTATCAGGGGTGGATGCCGCGGGATGCTATCTGGGGCATTTACTCAAATGAGAAAATATAACGACGGCCGGATGGCGTTTTTTCGGTGTCGCATTTTACCTGTCATTTTAATCGTGCTGTGGTTGGCCGGCGGCACGGCGTTGGCTGAGGCTGAAACTCGAAAATTTTACATCGAGCGAACCCTTCGCCATGTTCTCTATCTTGCCGGAGAGGAGCAGATTGTTAATCTTAGGCGTGATGTGTCGTGTTTTTCCGGCCAGTTTGAAAAAGAAGGAGCTGCGGTGGTTCGGGATGTGGTGCGGCGCGATAATTTTATTGCGTATGTTTACCAGCTATTAAAAGCCAATTTTACGGAAGATGAACTCTACCACATTGCCGTTTTTTATAATCAACCGGAAGGGAAACAGGCGCTCACTAATTTTGCAAACAGCATCCAGCCCATACAAAAAAAGGCATTAGCGGATGATCATGAGTTTTTTAAACAGCCTCTGGGGCAGAAAATTATCAGCTTGTTGCCGGCACTCAAAACACAGCTAACGGTGCAGGGCTTGTTAATCATCACGCAAAATCTCTGGGGAGTGGGTGATGTCTATTTGCGCTATATGAATCTGGATGGAAGTTGCCGTATTTAGAAAAGCCGGGCTGCTTGCTAACAGCGCTAAAAAGTTTTGACTTCCACCACGCCATTATAAACGAAGACATAGGTTGAAAGATCGCCTTCCTTATGTTTGCCGACAATGCAGGGCACGTCCAGCTCCAGATACGTGCTGGAATGCGGAATTTCAACGTCGCTGAGTGTGACGGGCGCGGCCAGGCGCTTTAAGCCACCGCTGCCGTCGTCCGCCGGGGCGTAATATGCGATACGATAATCATCGCCGCCATCATCGGCAACATAGGCTTTGCCCTGAATTTCCGAAAAAGCCCCGTCACTGCCATGGATATATAAGCTATATGTTTTAAAAAACTGAGATTCAATGCCGGTTCCTCCTTCTTCCCTCAGCTCGGAGGCGGGAATAATATCCGGAAATTCTGCTTTTTTGGTGCAGCCTCCCAGTGACACGGCCAGAAGAGTAATGAATAAGGTAACTGTTTTAAGCATATTATTTTTCCAGTGGTACAACATAAAGTTCAAGGCGGTGATCGACCAGTTTATAGCCATGTGCTTTGGCAATTTCTTCCTGCAGGCGCTCAATCTCTTCATTGACAAATTCAATAACCTTGCCGGATTTGACATCAATGAGATGGTCATGATGTTGATCCGTTGCTTCTTCATAGCGCGCACGGCCGTCGCCGAAATCATGTTTTTCAATGATGTTCTCATCTTCAAAAAGGCGCACCGTACGGTAAACCGTGGCGATGCTGATATTCTCATCCACCTTTACGGCGCGGCGATGAACCTCTTCAACGTCCGGGTGGTCTTTCGCTTCGGAAAGCACGCGGGCAATGACGCGCCGCTGCTCCGTCATTTTCAGTTCACGATCACGACATTTTTTTTCGATAGAGGATAACTTAGCGACCATGACACTATCTTATGCATCAACGGTCATATCAGCGCAAGAAGAACTGCATCTTAAAGCATGATATCCAGTTGAGGCTTTAATTCGCTGAATTTTAGATCAGCCACCGACCCATCAAGCTCAAAGATAAGAACTTTTTCCGCTTGTGGTGCTTGTATGTTTACGTGGCTGCCGGAGGGGTGCAGGATGATGCTTGGGCAGCCTGCCATGGCGCTGATGTAAGTATAATCATCAATGCCGCCAATATTGATGGCGGCATCACGAGCAAGGCTGGCAAGATCAGCATAATCCAGTTGTCCGCAGAGATTTTGAATCACCTTTTTATGGCTGCAAAGGTCGAGCGTTTCCTCGCCCCAAGCAACTGAGTGACCCACTAAAACAGGCAGATGTGTCAGCGCAAGATGATCGCATATCTCGCTCAGCAGAAGGATGCCCGATGAGTTGTCGATTAATTCATTATGAAATATGTTGAGTGCAATGATAGCCAGCGGCCGATCGGTTTGTAGCGGGGGGTAACTGCCGTGAAGAAAATCAATATTTGAAAGTAAAACATGTTTTATTCCAAGCGTATGAAGTTGATTATTCACGGCTTCTTTCGTGGGAAGAGAGGTGGCCTCCACCGGTGCCGTTGGGTGCGAGCACCAGCTTATAGCGCCCGACCAATCAGGCTTCTTTCGGCCAATCAGGCGAAAAAACCACTCCGTACGTTTTGTTTTTTGAAGATCAATGACAAGGTCATAATGGCCATTGCGGAGTGCCTGAATCTGCTGCCACCAGCCTTTAAGGTCAAGCGGGGTTTGTTGGCGATCAATCATAATATGGTCGGCGTAGTTGGCCTGTTTTAAAATGTCTGCGGCGCTATGATGCGTGAGGATGCTAATCGTTGCGTCGGGGTAAAACCTGCGGATGGTTGCAATTGCGCCAAGGTGATGGAGTATATGCCGCACCGGAGGGTAGATAAGAATCAGAATATTCTGATAGTTTTTCATCGGATTATTTTCGTTTATTTAATTCATGAATTTTTGCCATTCGTAGCATTCTGCCATGGGCATAAAGCCGGGCGGCAATAATTCCATCCAGGCCGTAAAGACACCAGCGGCGCAGTAAATATGCCTTCCAAAAGGCAAGGGTGGGTTCAAAAATAAGACGGAGTGCTGAAGGTTTGCGCCCTTGTTGAAGATAATCTTTTGCCTGCATGGAAGAATAAAAATTCAGTTTATGACACCAATGTTCAAAGCTTCGGAAGCAGCGATGGTGAATTAATCCCTTAACTGCGCCGGTGCTACCTTCATGCACCACAACTGAATCATGCACCGTGCTATCTTTATAGCCCGCTTTGCTTTTTTGGTAGAGGCGAATGGGGCGGTCGCCGGGTGCTAAAAATGGCGGCTCATTTTCATGCATAAACATGATTTTTCGGGTGATATGATAGGATGAATGTTTTAGATTAGAATCTCGAAATAAAATCTTGATATTACTTATCAACTCACTGTTTAATTCTTCGTCTGCATCCAGATTTAACACCCAGTCATTCCGGCATTGCCGTTCTCCAAAAATTTTCTGTGGCCCATAGCCCGGCCAGTCATTATGAATAACCGTTGCTCCAAGTTCCTGGGAAATTTGAACCGTGTTGTCATCGCTGCCGGAGTCGATCACAATGACTTCATCTGCCCAGTTGATCACACTGCGGATGGTGTAAGGAATGCGATCCTCTTCGTTCTTGCTAATAATAAAAACGGAAACTGGCAGTTTTTCTGTCATGCTCTCTTTTGCCCAAGGGCACTGTAAAGTGCCAGTGTTTTTTCCTGCATTAACTCTAATGAGAAATGCTGTTTAACATATTCCTGTGCGAATAAGGCCTGCTTATCTTGTGGATTATTTAAAGCCTTTTCAATGGCTTGAGAAAGTTCTTCGATGCTGTTTGTGGAGACAAGGCAGCCTGTTTTTCCGTTAACAATAGTTTCCTTAAAGCCACCAATATCTGTGGCAATCACCCATTTGCCCATGGCGGCGGCTTCAATTGGAATGCGGCCAAAGGCTTCCGGGCGCTGGGAGGCGCACACAACAAAGCTGCTGAGGGCATAAAAAGCCGGAATAATATTGGCAGGAATTTCGGGGATAAAAAGCACCTTGTCACTAAGATTATTTTTTGTGATCATCTGTTTAAGTTCACGTTCAAATGCGCCTTTTTTATCTGCTTTTCCGGCGATAATACATTGATAGTTCTGCGCTGCCGGAAGAAGTGCCAGCGCTTTGACAAGCTGATCTTGCCCCTTCCAGCGCGTAATTCTTCCGGGGCAAAAAATTATTTTATTTGAAGCATCTATGTTATATTCTTTATATATAGATTTAATATTCTCCTTATCAATAACGGCCGGATTGAATTGCGATAAATCAACGCCGCGATGAATAAGGTGAATGTTGGATTCCGGCGTGTGATACACGGCTTTGATATGTTCCTTAATCATTGCTGAGATGGCAATAATGGCATCGCCGCGCACCATCACGCTGTTGTAAAGGCGCTTAAAAAATGTTCGATGGCCATAGGTGCCATGAAACGTGGTTAAGAAAGGAATATTGCAGCATTTTGATGCTAAAAAAGCGCTCCATGCCGGTGCGCGGGAGCGTGCATGGATGATATCCACATCATATTTTTGAGCAATGCGCCTTAATTTCAGGGCGTTGCCAGCCATGATGAGTGGATTTTTAGCGTTCAGAGGCAGGGTAATATGCCGAACTTTCTTGTCAAACAGCTGCGTCATTTGCCCGCCTGCGGAGGCAACCAGCATCACAATGCCCTTGCGGGCTGCAGCATTTGCAATATCCACGGTACCCCGCTCCACGCCACCGGAAATGAGTGACGGCAAAACCTGCAGCACGGTCAGGCTTTTTTGAGCGTTTAACTTGTTATTCTTCATGGCAGAGGTAAAACATAAATATGATGTCTACTCCACAATTTCTTGAACGCTCAGGCAAACCTAAGCTGGCATATCATGCCATTGAGGGGCGGGAAGATGCGCCCGGCGTGGTGTTTCTTTCGGGTTATCGCTCGGATATGGAGGGTACAAAGGCCGTATTTTTAGAAAAATGGGCGCAGGAGCACCAAAGGAGCTATGTGCGTTTTGATTATAGCGGGCATGGTCAATCCGGCGGTGAATTTAAAGCGTTAGGCATCTCTGCGTGGCTGGATGATGTATGCGACCTTCTTTCGCATGTCTGCAATGGGCGGCAGATTTTGGTGGGTTCCAGCATGGGAGGATGGTTGATGCTGTTGGCTGCGCTGAGGTGCCCGGATAAAATAGCAGCGCTGCTGGGCATTGCGGCAGCGCCGGATTTTACGGAAGCATTGATGTGGGATGTTTTTGATGAAAAGCAAAAAGCGGAAATAATGGATAAGGGGGTTTATCATTTGCCAACCAATTATTGTGCTGCGCCGGGAGAAGAGCCGGCGCCTTATCCCATTACACGAAAATTGATTGAGGATGGAAGGCGGCATCTGTTGTTGCGCGCCGGTGATATTCAGATTCACTGCCCGGTGCGGCTGGTGCATGGCATCAAGGATGAGGATGTTCCTTATCAATTTTCATGCCGGCTGGCGGAAAAACTGGCGACACCGGATGTGGAAGTCTTGCTGCAAAAAGCAGGAGATCATCGCATGTCATCCACGGAAAGCCTGCGGATTGTTCAGGACGTGCTGGAGAAGTTGATTTCCAACTGCTAGATGGGAAAGTGGCGGTGGGCGCGGCTTCTGATGAAATTTAGGCTGCGTCGCTTTCGGTTGATTCCGGCCCTCTGTGATCGGCTTTTTCAAGCTTGGCTGTCACTTTTTGAAGGTCAGTTTGTGTGCAAAGCCCAAGCAGCACAGGATCCTTTGCCTGAATGTTGGACATGTTCCAATGCTCACGGGTGCGGATGGCCTGAATGGTCTTTTTTGTTGTGCCGACCAGCTTAGAAATCTGCCCATCGGTGATGGCAGGAAAATGCTTTAAAAGCCACGCGATGGCATCGGGTTTATCCTGACGGCGAGCCACGGGTGTGTAACGTTTTTTGTTTTTACTTTGCCCGGCAACATACTGGCTAAAATCAGATTTCAGTTTCAATGGTGTGGCTTCATCCTGTTGGGCGGCTTCGAGTGTTTCTGCCGCAATCAGCCCGGCAGTGACGGGATTCTGGCCGATGATGCCTGTGGCAACGTCACCATCTGCAATGCCTTGGATTTCAAGTTCATGCATCTGACAAAAATCAGCAATTTGCTTAAAGCTGAGCGTGGTATTTTCAACCAACCATACTGCAGTGGCTTTTGGCATTAAGGGCATTGTCATGTGGAATCTCCTGAAATATCTCTTTGCGCTGTTTACTGGACTACGGCAATTTGTCAAGCTTTGCCGGGCATTGCTGCGTTATTTTTCGTGCCTTAGATAAACAAGGAATGCGCCGGTTCCGCCATGCTTGTCGCTGGGATGTGTGTAATAAGCGATGTATGGAGAGATGGCAGGGCTGTTAATCCATCGCGGAAATGCCTCGCGTAAGATGCCGATAGGGCGAGTTGGAGTTTCGCCTTTGCCGGTGATAATCAGCAGCAAGTGCTTCTTGTGGTGGAAGCTTTCTTGAATAAAGCGGCCAAGCATTTCAAAGGCGGTATTGGCATGCACGCCGTGAAGATCGAGTTTGCCTTCAATGGGCAGCTGTGTGTTTTTAATCTTTTTGGCGGTCGTGCCATCCAGCCGCGCCGTATCATCCATGGCCAGGTAATCTGTGCCGGCCTGAAGTGGCGGCGGTGAAGATAAAGATTGGATGCTTTGCGGATTATCGCTGACATAAATTTCCGGCTGAGGAAGATGCGTGGCGCGTTTTTTATGCTTCAATGCCTTTGCGCCCTGCAGAGCATCATTGAACAATGCGTCATCATCCATGGGTGTTACCGCTTATTGGCATGGTATCGCGCTAAAAACTGTGTAGCGTGTTCCGCCAGCCTGTCTTCTGTAATGGCATCGCGCAGGCTTTGCATCAGGCGCTGATAAAAACTGATATTATGCCATGTGAGGAGGATGCTGCCCAGAATTTCCTGTGATTTAACAAGGTGATGCAGATAGGCTTTGCTGTAAAGGCCTGAAGCCGGGCAGTGGCTCTCCGCATCCAGCGGGGTGGTGTCTTCGGCATATTTAGCATTGCGGATATTCACCGGACCATTCCACGTGAAGGCCTGGCCGTTGCGGCCGCTGCGCGTGGGCAGCACGCAATCAAACATATCCACACCGCGTAACACCGCGCCCACAATATCATCCGGCTTGCCAACGCCCATTAAATAGCGTGGCTTATCCGCAGGCAGCATATCGGGCGCAATGTCCAGCATGCGGAACATTTCTTTCTGCCCTTCGCCCACGGCCAGCCCGCCAATAGCATAGCCATCAAAGCCGATGCCGGTGAGGGCATCCGCCGAGATTTTGCGCAAATCTTCATACATCCCGCCCTGCATAATGCCGAAAAGGAGATAAGGAGCATTGACGTTCTCCTCCTTGTTATCCCCGCGAAGGCGGGGATCAAGCCCTTCTGTGGTTGCCGGATTGTTGCTCTGGATTCCCGCTTTCGCGGGAATGACAATCCTATTCCCTTTTAGTGCAGTAAATGCAGCCTGGCTCCGCTCGGCCCAGCGCAGGGAAAGCTCCATTGATTGCCTGGCTTCGTCATGGGTGGCGGGGAAGGGGGTGCATTCATCGAAGATCATGGTGATGTCACTGCCCAGCAGATGCTGAATCTCCATGCTGCGCTCCGGCGAAAGCATATGCTTGCTGCCATCAATATGAGATTGAAATTCCACGCCTTTTTCGCTCATCTTCCGTAAGCCGGAGAGGCTCATCACCTGAAATCCGCCGGAATCGGTCAAAATTGGTTTATCCCACTGCATAAATGCATGCAGGCCGCCCAGTTTGGCCACGCGCTCTGCGCCGGGGCGCAGCATTAAATGGTAGGTATTGCCGAGGATGATATCCGCCCCGGTTTCCTTCACCATATCATTGGTGAGCGCCTTCACCGTGGCGCAAGTGCCCACGGGCATAAAGGCAGGCGTGCGAATTTCGCCATGCGGTGTTTGCAGCGTGCCAGTGCGTGCCTTGCCGCTTGTGTGGTGAAGGGTGAACGTCATGAACGTGGCGTGCGTTAGCGCACCCGCGCCAGCAGGTGGTTTGCTACATTTTCAGAAACAAAGGGGCGGATGTCGCCACCAAGGCGCGCCACTTCTTTCACGATGCGGCTGGCGATGAATTGCAGATTTTCCGCAGCAGGTAGGAACACCGTTTGCACCTGATTATTCAGGCGGTTATTCATGGACGCCAGCTGAAACTCATATTCAAAATCGGAAACGGCGCGTAAGCCCCGAATGATAATGGAAGCATTTTGCTGTTTGGCAAAATCCACCAGCAAGCCTTTGAACATTGAGACTTCAATGCGATGAGCATCCTTGAGCGCAGCGACATCGTGCCGTATCATTTCTGCGCGTTCTTCAATGTCAAAAAGTGGAGTTTTGGGGATATCTTCTGCCACCGCAATGACCAGCTTATCCGCAATACCAACCGCGCGCTGAATAATGTCCATATGCCCCTTGGTGATGGGGTCGAACGTTCCTGGGTAAACGGCAATACGCATAAGATGCGGCGCTACTGTGCTGATTTCTTGAGGATAAATTCCTTGCCGCAATAGCCGCACTGCGCCCGATCCTCATCCGGGCCGATGCGGAAATAAACTTTAGGGTGGCCAAGTGCGCCTTTTCCGCCATCGCAGGACAGGGCGCGTGTTGAGACTTTAACAGTTTCTGATGCTTTCAGGTTCATAAGGCTCATTTACTGCAAGTGGCCGCTTTTCGCAATTATCATTCGCGAACAATGCGCTTTGCGCTGGGAATTAGATTTTTGGTTGTGCATACTATGCCTATGTTGCTTCGCTATCATCATAAGAGCTTGCCGGAGTTTGAGGCTTTCTATGCGCAATATATGCAGCAGCTTTACCGCAAGCTGGAAGATCGGCGGCAGCGTTATTGGAAATATATCAAAATACGCGCCCTGATATTTTTGATTGTGATGCTGGTGCTGCCATTTATCGGCGTATGGATTGCGCAGTGGCTTAACTATGTGCTGAATCTTCTCAATGCGTGGATGGGGCTTGGAATGGCAGATTCCCCGGTAACTGGAATGGCGCTTTCGATTATGTTCCCGCTTCTTCTGGCAATGTATACAATCATGCCAATTTTTCGCTATCGCAGGCATTTGCGCAATTATAAAGCAACGTTGGCCGGGCATGAAGGGGAAAGCTGGGAGAAAATTACACTGAAAGAATTGATGTTTAAGGAGATATTTTCCGTTTTTGGTGATTTTTCATTTCAACGCGAGGGAATGAATAGCAGCCTGAACTTTTTTAACCCAATGATCTTGCCGGATTATGACAAATACCTAGCGGAAGATCGAATTGCGGGCGTTTTTGAGGGGGTGCATCTTGATATTTGCGAGGGGCAATTCATTAAAAATGTTGAGGGGCGGCAGAGTTGTGTTTTTAGAGGGTTACTGATTGCCGTTGATTTTAGCCATAAGCATGCAAAATTGCGCACTGGCTTTAAGGGTGAAACGGCAGTGATTTTGCATGAAAGGCTAACAATTTCAAAGGTACGGGAGCGATTCAAGGATTTTACTAAAATTACTTTGCCAACTCAAGCGCTTGAAGAGCGGTATGACGCCTTCACAACCCACCCAAATGAAGGCAAATATCTGGTGAGCCGTGAGGTGCTGGAGACATTAGCTGAATTGCGTGAGATAATTCTGGCAACCACGGAGCAAGTGACGCATTTTGACGATAAGGTGATTGACTGGCTGCGGCGCATTTTTCGCCCAGGTAAGCAACTGATGTTGAAAGATCTGGATATATATTATGGTGCGGAGGGGATTAATGGCGGCGTGCAGTGCAGTTTTTATGACAATAAAATGCAGGTTTCTATCCCCTATCATCATGATTTATTTGAGCCGAACTCTATCTTTGAGCCTGCAATGCATGAGGAAGATGTGCGACTTGTTTATAACATTATGCATATGCTGGGGCAGGTGATTCGTGCCGTGGAAAAAGCCAAGCAGGAGCCGGTCTAATAGTATATAATATATCACTAAATGGAGAAAATAAATGAATGCAGTCATCGTTGGTTATAAACGTTCGCCTTTTACCCCGGCCTATAAGGGGGCGCTAAAAACGGTGAGGGCAGATGATTTGGCGGCGCAGGTGATTCAGGCGCTTGTTGCAGAAACGGGCGTGAACCCGAATGATATTGAAGACCTTAAGCTGGGCTGCGCCTTTCCGGAAGGGGAGCAGGGGCTTAACGTTGCTAAACTGATTAGTTTTATTGCCAAACTTCCTATTTCCGTAGGCGGCGTGACAATCAACCGCTTTTGTGGCTCATCCATGACGGCAATTCATGATGCCGTTGGCGCCATTGCCATTGGCGCGGGGGAGGTTTTTATCTGTGCCGGAGTGGAGAATATGAGCCGCGTTCCAATGGCGGGCTTCAACCCGCTGCCCAATCCTGTGTTATATGAGCATATGCCGGAAGCGTATGAATCTATGGGGATTACGGCAGAGAATTTAGCGGCAAAATATAACATTAAGCGTGCGGATCAGGAGCATTTTGCGGTTAAAAGTCATGAAAAAGCATTTGCGGCACAAGAGCAGGGGCGGCTTGACGCGGAGATTGTTCCCATTGGGGAGGTCAGTAAAGATGGCTGCATTCGCGTTGGAGCAACTGTTGAGGGGATGGCTGAACTTAAGCCTGCCTTTGATGCCAAGGGCAGCGTGACGGCGGCAACATCCAGCCCATTAACGGATGGTGCGTCGGCGGTGTTGGTAACGTCTGAGGCATATGCGGATAAATATGACTTGCCGAAATTGGCGCGCATAAAGGCCGTTTCCGTTGCCGGCTGTAAGCCGGAAATTATGGGCATTGGCCCTGTGCCGTCCGTCCGGAAGGCGTTGGCGCGGGCTGACCTTGCTTTAGATGCTATTGATATTATTGAATTAAATGAAGCCTTCTCGGCGCAAAGCATGGCGGTTATTCAGGAGCTTGGCATTGATGAATCTAAGTTGAATCTGGATGGTGGCGCCATTGCGCTTGGGCACCCGCTGGGGGCATCCGGGGCGCGGATTGTGGGGAAGGCGGCGGCATTATTGCATGGCCACCCGGAGGCACGTTATGCGCTGGCAACGATGTGCATTGGTGGCGGGCAAGGGGTGGCGACCATTTTAGAGCGGGTTTAGCATCTGTAATTTATCAATTTTCCTTTATTCTGGCGATGCCAGCTTCTGCATTATGTTCGCGTGAGTAGACCTTGATTTTTAGTTAATTTTATTGTATACTGGATATTATGTCTGGTGGTGGTCAAAAAATGAATGGGTTGAATGGTTTCGGTTTTACCGACAACCAGGAAATGATGCAGCTTATTCAAACCGTTTGTGGTGAAGGTAATAACGGTGCCTCAGGCACTCTCAGCCTAGACGACGCTTTTAGGATGATGGCACAAAATGCAGAAGGCGGTGGGCACGTTTCCATTGCGGATAATGTTGCACCTGTTCAGGCTCCAAGTTCTGGTATGTCCCCCTCACAAATGTTTAATTTATCTTAGCCATGAACGCACGCAACTCTTCAGCAAATTTAGGATGATATGAAAGGTCAAAACCCAAACGCCCCGCAATATGCAGGCCATATTTCAAATAACCCCAATGGCATTGGTGGGACGGTTGGCCTAGATCACCGCATGGGTGAGGGTGTGCCAGTTGGTGCAGGTGATGTGCCAACGTTTAAGGAAGCCTTTAACCCAGCCGCGCATGCTGCGCATCATATGTAGCTGCGCATCACACGCCATAACAAACCCCTCTCTTTATCTTTTCTCTTAATCGACGTATACAGCCTGCATGGCTATTCTCGATCCTTTAGAACTTTCCAAAATTTTGATCTCAAAACCTTCCGTAACGCCGGTTGATGCCGGCGCGCTTGATGCGTTGGAGGGGATGCTGAAGCCGCTTGGTTTTGCCTGTCACCGCTTGCCTTTTACACAGGAATCTGCGGAGGAGGTGGATAACCTCTATGCTCGTCTTGGCAAGGAAGGAAGGCATCTGAACTTTGCCGGGCACACGGATGTTGTGCCGCCGGGAAATGAGAGTGATTGGCAAAGCCCGCCCTTTGAGCCCACCATTCGGGGTGGCGTGCTTTATGGCAGAGGCGCCTGCGATATGAAATGCGCGGTGGCCTGTTTTGTGGCGGCCTGCGCGGAATATATTGCCGCTAATGGCGCACCGAAGGGCAGCATCAGCCTGTTAATCACCGGGGATGAAGAAGGCCCAGCCGTAAATGGCACCATCAAGCTGGTGGATTGGCTGAAAGAGAATAATTATGGCGGCGGCACACCGTTTGATCTTTCCATTGTGGGAGAGCCAACCAACCCGGCGCAGCTTGGGGATATGGTGAAGATTGGCCGCCGGGGCAGCATCAGCTATAGCTTAACCGTGGAAGGTACGCAGGGACATTCCGCCTATCCGCATCTGGCGGATAACCCTGTCACGCGGATGGTAAACATATTGAGTGATATGCAAAATCATGTGCTTGATAATGGCATGGAGTGGTTCCAGCCGAGCAATTTGCAGGTGACGAATGTGGATGTGGGAAACAAGGCCTCTAATGTGATCCCCGCCCGCGCAAAGGCC
This sequence comes from Alphaproteobacteria bacterium, assembly GCA_030429725.1. Classification (GTDB taxonomy): domain Bacteria; phylum Pseudomonadota; class Alphaproteobacteria; order Rickettsiales; family UBA8987; genus JAUIEX01. The sequence goes on along the minus strand of JAUIEX010000020.1, from coordinate 6,402 downwards.
ACCTTTAGTGTGCGGTTCAATCCGCATCACAGCTGTGCCAGCCTTACCAAATGGGCGGATGAAATTTGCGCCCGCCATGCGGAGCGTTATACGCTAACGCCGGAAACCGGTTGTGAGGCTTTTCTAACGGAGCCGGGGAAATATTCTGAAATGGTGCAGCAGGCGGTGAAGGAAGTGACCGGCGCGCTGCCGGCGCTTTCCACCACGGGTGGCACGTCCGACGCGCGGTTTATCAAGGATTTATGCCCGGTGGTGGAATGTGGTGGCATCAACCAGACCGCGCATAAAGTGGATGAAAATATGGCAGTGGAAGATATTCATAAGCTCAAAGACATTTACCTGAAAATTATTGAGAAGTTTTTTGCATAAACAGAAAAACGTCTATCAAAATCTCTATGAATGGTATCGCGCCAATGGGCGGCATGAGTTGCCATGGCGCCAAACGGATAATCCTTATCACATCTGGGTGAGTGAAATTATGCTCCAGCAAACGCAGGTAAAAACGGTGCTTGAGCGTTTTTATCATCCCTTTTTAAGCCAGTTTCCAACCATCGAAGCGCTGGCGGCGGCAGATGATGATGCCGTGCGTAAAAGATGGCAGGGTTTGGGCTATTATAGGCGCGCCGCGAATTTACATAAGGCCGCCGGCCAGTTGGCAGATCAGGCAACGGCAAAGGGTAAGCCGGCAACCGTGCCCCGGGATGTGGCAGCATTGATGGCCTTGCCCGGTATTGGCAGAAACACCGCCCATGCCATTGCTGCCTTTGCCTTTCATGATGCGCTGCCGGTGATGGAGGCAAATTTAAAGCGTGTTTTGGCGCGACTCTATGCTTATGAAAATCCTTCGGAAAATGAGCTTTGGCACGCGGCGGAGCAAAGTTTGGATCGCGCGCAGCCATATCACTATAATCAGGCGATGATGGATTTAGGAGCGTTGATATGCACACCTAAAGCCCCGGATTGTGTCCGTTGCCCTCTGGCTGTGAGCTGTAAAGGCAGAAACAGCCCGGAGCGATACCCGATTAAAAAGAGAAGGCAAAAATTACCCATTCGCAAACGAGCAATTTTACTTGTGTGCAGAAATAAAAATAGCAAACCTGATTATGCTGTTATCCGGCGTGAGGGGGCATTTTTGCATGGGCTGTATGGTTTTATTGAAGTGAAGCCGGAGGTTGTGTCTGTGCCTGCGCAGTTCATCGGCAATGTCAAACAGGCCTATAGCCATTTTACGCTGGAAGCCGATATTTTCGTCGTGGAGGCTTCAAAGGCCGACATCATGCTTCCTGAAACTGTGCTGTGGAGGAATCTGGATGAGTTTGAACGATTGCCACATTCGGGTGCGGAAACAAAAATTTTGAAATTAATGAGATAACGTGAAATTTTAGCCCGACACTTCGTTTTGAACCCATGATAAGAAATCAATATTCCCGCTTTTAACAGGCATAAAAATAATGCAGGGCGTATCATATGGGTGCAGGTTTTTTATGAGCGTAAGGATGGTATTTTCATGCTGCGTTACGGTTTTGGCTATCATCACCGCTTCGCTATCCTGAACTAGCTTATTTTCCCAATGATATAACGAGGTGACGCCTGGAAAAATATTGGCGCAGGCAATGAGTTTCCGGTCTAATAGATTTTCAGCGATCTGCTGCGCTATTTTTTGATTGGGAAAGGTTGCGTAACATAACACAGCCATTGATTGCGCATTTTTATCACTGGGATGGTGTATCGGTGCTTGATGGTCTGTCATTGCAGTGGTAATAGCATGCGCGAGAGGGATTTTCTATGAAACTTCTGGCAGCAAATAGCAACCGGCCATTAGCGCAGGCCATTGCCGATTATATTGGCGTGCCATTGATGGAGGCATCCGTGCGGCGCTTTGCCGATCAAGAGGTGTTCGTTGAAATTGAAGAAAATGTTCGCGGTGAAGATGTGTTTGTCATTCAATCCACATCCTTTCCCGCCAATGATCATATTATGGAGCTTCTGGTGTGCCTTGATGCATTGCGGCGAGCTTCCGCGCGGCGTGTAACGGCGGTTATTCCATATTTTGGCTATGCAAGGCAGGATCGTAAGCCGGGGCCTCGCACCCCAATTTCTGCCAAATTGGTGGCTAATCTGATTACATCTGCCGGGGCGGATCGCGTGTTGACGATGGATCTCCATGCCGGGCAGATTCAGGGGTTCTTTGATATTCCCGTGGATAATTTATTTGCACGTCCCGTGCTTGTGGCTGATATTCAGCAGCGCTTCAACGTAGATAATGTGACGGTGGTTTCCCCGGATGTGGGTGGGGTGGTTCGTGCCCGCGCCATTGCCAAGCGCATTGATGCCGATTTGGCTATCGTTGATAAGCGCCGTGAGCGTGCCGGCACGTCGGAGGTGATGAACATTATCGGTGATGTGGCCGGTAAAGATTGCATCATTGTGGATGATATTGTGGACTCTGCAGGAACATTATGCAACGCTGCGGCCGCACTTATAGAAAATGGCGCTAGTTCTGTGGTGGCTTATATTGTGCACCCGGTGCTTTCGGGGCCGGCTTTAGATCGCATTACAAATTCAGTATTAAGCGGTGTTTATGTTACTGAAAGTATTCAATTAACTGAGGAATCGCGGCGCAATAGTAAAATCAAAACTGTGCCCATCGCGCCCCTGATTGCCGAGGCTATAAAACGTATTTCAGAAGAAAGTTCGGTATCCAGCCTGTTTGATGACCAAAATCAATCCTTTATCAAAGCGATAAAATAGGCTATAGCGCCTTTTCTTAATTTTTTTGCTCGAATGGAGACGATCATGGTAGAAACAGCAAAACTTCAAGCAGAAGCCCGTAATGCAACGGGAAAAGGTGCTGCACGCGCGTTGCGCAGGGAAGATAAAGTTCCTGCTACATTATATGGTGGTAACGGAGCGCCTGTTTCAATTACACTTCAGCGCCGTGAACTTAAACGTTTTTATCGTACGGGAAAATTTGGTTCGCAGCTGGTGAATCTTGAGATTGACGGCAAGATTACCGCCGCTCTCCCCCGTGATATTGCTGTTCACCCATTAACGGAAGAGCCGATTCATGCTGATTTCCTGCGTGTTGAGAGTAAGCAAATTGTGCGTGTCTCTGTGCCGGTGGAATATATAAACCATGAGAAATCACCCGGTATCAAGCGTGGTGGTGTGTTGAATATCGTGCGTCGTAAGGTGCAGATGCTTTGCCCGTCTGATGTTATTCCGGAAGCTTTGGAATGTGATCTTGAGGGGCTGAAAATTGGTGAGTCAATTCATATTGGCCGCATCAATTTGCCGGCGGGCGCAAAAACTGTGATTTCCGGACGTGATTTTACTCTGGCTACCGTTGTTGGCCGTGGTTCACTTAAAATGGCTCAATCTGAAGAAGAAGCCGGATCAGGTGAAGAGGCAGAAGGAACTGAAGAGTAAACATTTTTTCAGTTTGAAGGGCAGTGATGCTGCTGGTTGGGCTTGGTAATCCTGGTAAGAAGTATGAAAAAACCCGGCATAATGCCGGGTTTTTATTATGCGATGCATTGCTTCAGGAATATGATTCTGAGGCTCCGGCTAAAAAATTTCATGGTGAATTTGGTAAGATAACCATCGCAGGTGAGCCGCATTTTATTCTTAAGCCCCAGACATTTATGAATGATTCCGGGAGGTCGGTGGGCGCGGCCTGTCAGTTTTATAAAATCCCAGCTGAGGAAGTTGTTGTTTTTTATGATGAGTTAGATGTTGTTCCCGGAAAGGTAAAATTAAAACAAGGTGGTGGCAGTGGTGGCCATAACGGCATTCGCAGTATTGATGATGCTATTGGTAAAAATTATTGGCGCGTAAGGCTTGGCATTGGCCATCCCGGCCATAAGGACGCAGTGCTTTCATATGTGCTTAAGAATTTTAGCCGTCGGGAACGGCCAATCATTGATGATATGGTTGCGCGCGTTGTTCGTGCATTGCCGCATTTTCTGGCACATGATATTGAGCGCTTTATGAATGCCACGGGCAATATTCAGACCCCGGCAAAAGATAAAACAAAAGAAATAACAGTAAAGGATGATATATGAGTTTTCGTTGTGGAATTGTTGGCCTGCCAAATGTCGGAAAATCAACATTATTCAATGCCTTAACGCAGACAGCTGCCGCGGAGGCGGCAAATTATCCCTTCTGCACGATTGAGCCAAATATTGGCAAGGTTGCCGTGCCGGATCCACGCTTATTTGAGCTTGCCAAGATTGCCGGATCAAAGGAAACTATCCCGGCGCAGCTGGAATTTGTTGATATTGCCGGTTTGGTGAAAGGTGCCTCCGCCGGGGAGGGGCTTGGGAACCAGTTTCTTTCGCATATTCGTGAAGTTGATGTGGTGGTGCAGGTTCTGCGCTGTTTTGAAGATAGTGATATTACGCATGTTGAGGGGAGTGTTGACCCTATCCGTGACGCGGAAATTATTGAAACGGAACTGATTCTGGCAGATTTAGAATCGCTTGAAAAGCGTGTGGTTGGGCTGGAGAAGCGTTTGCGGAGCAATGACAAGGATGCCAAAGAGCAAAAGCCAATTATTGAGGGGCTTATCAAGCATTTGGGAGCAGGGAATCCGGCGCGTAGTTTTGAGATTGCGGATGACCAGGTTCGTGCCTTTAAAATGCTGCAATTGCTGACGTCCAAACCGATTTTATATGTGTGTAATGTGGCGGAGAATGAAGTTCCTGATGGCAATGCATTGTCTGAAAAAGTAGTGAAATATGCTGAAGCATCCGGCGCTTCCTGTTTAAATGTTTCTGCAAAAATTGAGTCTGAAATTGCAACTTTGGAAAGTGAAGAAGAAAAGCAGTTATTCCTTGAGGAATTGGGGCTTGTTGAGACGGGGCTAAGTCAAATTATTCGCGCCGGTTATATTTTATTGGACCGTATTACATTTTTTACCATTGGCCCAAAAGAGGCGCGCGCATGGAGTGTTAAGAAAGGCGCCAAAGCGCCGCAGGCTGCCGGGGTTATTCACACGGATTTTGAGCGGGGCTTTATTGCGGCTGAAATGATAGGATTTAATGATTATATTGAATTCAAAGGAGAAAATGGCGCAAAAGAAGCCGGGAAAATGCAGCTGCAAGGGCGCGATTATGTTGCTAATGATGGCGATGTTTTCCATTTTCGTTTTAATGTTTAGGCTTTGCGCTTCTTATTGAAAGAACTGTATAATTTACGGTTTATTAGGGTTTTGGTGTTAAGCTGAAACGATGAGTATTTTGAATACTGTTCAAAAATTTTTGCGCTATCTGACGGGTAATGAGCGCGAAAAAGGTGTGCCGATTGCCCAGATGATGGTGGATATTGGCCTTGTTGATTCGTATCAACTTCGTGAGGCGGTGAACGTTCAAAACGCTGAAATTCTTAAGGAAATGGAAGCAAAAACGGATATTAAGCGTGAGATGTTTGAACTGCTTCAAAACGAAGTTCGCCAGGAAGCATTTGCTGCGCATCCGCGTGCTATTGTTGATTTAGCAAAATCTATGGCGATTCCGGCAGATCTTATTCCTCGTGGAGCGCCAATTGGCAAAATTATGCAGGATCTTGGCTATGTTTCCGAATTTGGTGCTGAAATGGCGGCAGCGGTTCAGGCTAATGACAGAATGGAGCTTTATGCCAAGGCATTGAAGGGGGGGAGTGCAAAAGAAAACGCACTCTCCGTGATTGAATCACGCGACCCAGCGCCGCTGGATGTAAGTGCTCCTCCAGGTCTTGGCTTTACCAAATTTGCCAAAGAGCCAGCCAAAACCATGCAGCTGGAAACAGCTCTGGCAAAGCAATTAACGGCGTTGATGGCGGTTGCAAAAGAACATTCTATTGATCCGGCAACGGCAGAAGAAGTTGAGGCGGCAATCATCGCCATGAAGCGTTTGTCCCAAGGTGGAAAAGAGGCGCTGATTAACGGTTTTCAAACGCTTGAGACTTCATTGCGTGGGGAAGCAAAGCAGGCATCAGGAAGGGAACGCAAGGAGCTGAAGCATCAAGCCAATGCTGCCAGAAAGGCGGCTGATGAGGTTGGCATGGATGCCAATGCCAAATATTTTATTGGTGCTGATGAGGAAAAAATATTGCAGGCACAGCTTATCAAGGGAGTGCGTAAGGCCAATCAAATTAACTTTGATCGAGAAGCGATTGATAATAAATCCTATCAGGCAAACATTGATTTTGCTCATGCTGCCGCAGAAGCGTTGGGCATGGGGCACAGTGCTCAGTTTATGGAGAAGTCGGGAAGAGCTATTCAGCATTAATCATCGCGCTAATATAATTCTTTAGGCATTGTTCTGGCTATGGTGACAAAAAACTATAAAGATTATTATACATCCGGAGAGTTTCTTCAGAACCGCCCGGAGGGAGCGCTGAAAAAGGCGTCATGGAAAGCGG
>JAUIEX010000019.1 GCA_030429725.1 Alphaproteobacteria bacterium | reverse complement strand
GGCGACGCTCAAGCAATGCCGAAATGATAAACATACAATACCATAACGAAAAGCGTTCCGATGGCGCAATCAATGCACCTGCTTCAGGCGCTTTTAGAGAAATTCTGGTTAACAAAAGCGCTTTTTTTAGCACCCAAACAGCCTAAATTGTGACTTCCGCACCACATATTTCCACCTCTGAGAAGAAAAATTACCGATTCAAACCGGATATAAATGCTCCTTTTCAGGGCGATGCAAACCGTCAGACCGGCTTATTTTCCCTTCAATAAGCCGCCACACCGCAAGCCACCCGGCATCCACGAAAAACCCTTACTAAGCCTCAATTTTTGCGTCAATCATCCCAACTTTTCGCACAACAAAAATCCCTAATCTTAACAAAAGATTAATGAAAGCGGCGCATTTTATGCTAAATTAACAACAGATTTTATCAAACAAAAACAAAAAGTTAATCACATCACTATTCGTAATTTTAGGGGTTGACGCATTGGGTTCGTTTATGAGACGATGGATGCTGCGGTCATTGCATCGCAAACGTGGACATGTAGTCCACATTAACCATCCAAGTAGGAGGAAATAATCATGGTTGGTATCGTATCTAATACAGCTGCACTATTTGCGCAGCGTAACTTGGGCACAGCAAACAGCTTGTCCGAACTTTCAATTGGTCGTCTCTCTAGTGGTAATGCCATTATTCGCGCTGCGGATGATGTTGCAGGTCTGTCTATTGGTACAATCCTTGGAACAAATGTATCCACACTTCGTACAGCTTTGGACTCAGCCAATCAGGCCGGTTCATTGTTGCAGATTGCTGATGGAACACTGGGGGAGTTAACAAATGTCCTTCAGCGTCAGAAAGCGCTGGCGGTAGCTGCAAACTCCGGTACAGTTTCCGATAACGAGCGCGCATTCCTTGATCAGGAATTCCAGGCGCTGGCTTCAGAGCTTGATCGCTTGGTCGAAACAACGGAATTTAACGGCATTAAATTGCTGGATGGTTCCATTTTCGACGTGGCTTCTCAGGCATTTGATGTTTCCAGCACCGGCACGGCCGCGCAGGCAACCATCACTACGGACACAAGCGCCGCCGGTGATACCATCACATTGCTGGGTTACACCTTTAACTTCTCCGCTGCCCCATCTGCCACGCAGATTGGTTCAGGCAACGCTGCAACCACAGCGGATAACCTGGCTGCATTCTTTACGGATATCAGCAATAACAGCGCCGTTAGCAAAGATGCACGTGATGCATTAAGTCAGTTTACCTATGCTTCCAACGGTGTGGACACTGTAACCATTACCGCGAAGAACACAGGTACACAATATAACTATCTCAGCAGCGTTGGCGCGGTGAGTGGTCAAGTCAACACCCTGACTTTTGCAGGTGGTGGTAACGAGGCAATCACGCAGTTCACCGGCGGTGTTGACGGCAACCTGACAACGGGCGGTCCGCTGACAACCAAAACCACATCAGCCGGCACGGTTCTGTCTCAGAAAATCACAACCGGTTCCAGCGATGTGATCGGTGATGACATTCTGACAGGCCTTGGTACTGCTGACGGTAAAATTGTCTTCAACAACTCAGAAACCTACCTTGCAACTGATACGTTCAGTTTCCGCACGCAGGACGGTACGCTGATTGCTTCCGTTGACTTTGGCACCGGCGGCGTGGGTTCCACGGCAAACGTACAAACGTTCCGTGATGCCATTAACGCCAGTTCAGCACTTGCCGCTTTCGGCATCACTGCCGATACAACAGTGGCAACCAGTGGTGAGCAACGCATCCTAACAGTCTCAGGCCCTGCAGGCATCATCATTGAAGCTGCTGCGGATGTGGATGACAGAGCAGCCGTTACCAGCATTGGTGAGGAAACTCCCGGTACGCTTGCGCGGTTCAGCTATGCTGCTGCTGCCGAAGGCGACACTGTTACCATTAACGGCGTAACCTTTGAAAATGACGGTGGCACGGACGGCGTCACCCCAGGTACCACGGAAGTGAACTCCACTGCTGAATTGATTGCCGCCATTAACGGCGCCTTCAACGGCACCATCACGGCTGAGCTGGGTGATGCTAACGTCATCTATCTGAGTGGCCCTGGCCTGGATACACCATCCGATCTGGCTGTAAGCTACGCAGGTCTGACAGACGCTGAAGCAGGTCTGGTGCTTTCTGTGAAAGGAACCACCGGTGGTATCGACGTTTCCGGCATTCAAAACAATGCAGATTTTGTTGGTACCATTGATAGCTTCACGGCTTCCTATGTTTCAGCAAACAAAGTGAGTCTGAGCGTCACCGTAGGTGATATCACCTATTCCGGCGTGATTGACGACACCACTCCGGCAACGGCACGTGCCGTGCGCCTGAGCGCTGAAGGTAGCGTGGGTGGATATTTCAACATTGAATTATCTTCCGGTGGCCTTGCTGTGGCTGATCAATCCGATGCGAATGTTCTGGCTGATCGTATCAATAAAGCGTTCAGCACAGTCACCTTTGCTCAGCAGAAAGACGTGGATGCCTCAACCTATCAGGGTTATGGCACAGTCTATGTCGGCACAACGCAAACCGGCTCTCTGGCTGGCTCATCCGTGGATTTCACTCTGACATCTGCCGATGCACCATCCATCCGGGATGTTAGCGTGAGTGCACCTTCTGCTGGCTCAACGGACTCCGTGATCCAGATCACACTGGCCAACGGCGATGTTTATCAATCTCCATCAGGGTTGACAAACGACATCACTCAGAACACAACTGTGGTTCTGACTAACCTGAGCAACGCACAGGAAAAAATCGAAATTTCTTTCGGTTCCGGTACGTTAACAGGTGGTGATGCCGGCGACACCAACAACAGCGTTGTTCTGCTTGAAACGGACGAACAAGCACTTGCTTTCCAGACCGCTTTGAAAGAAGCGTTTGGAATCGGTTCCGGTTCAGCCGGTCTGGACTTCCAGGTGGGCCTGAGCGCAACAGACGTGATTAACGTTGCGCTGGAAGATGCAACCACCGGAAACATCTATCGTAACGACGATGGAGATGTTGTTGCCGGTCTGAATGTTGCCACGGCTGAAGATGCATCTGCTGCATCTGCGGTATTGGATAATGCGATCAACAAGGTCACATCCATCCGTGCTGTGGTTGGTTCACTCCAGTCACGTTTTGACTTCGCGTCAAACAGCATCACGTCCTCCATCCAAAACACGGAAGCTGCACGTAGCACCTTCCTGGATGTGGACATTGCGGAAGAATCAACGAACTTTGCTTCGTATCAGGTTCGTCTGCAGGCATCGATTTCTGTGCTTGCTCAGGCAAACCAGCTTCCACAGAACCTCCTGAAACTTATCGGGTAGTTTTGACTAAAGGCGGGAGGGGATTTTTCCCCTCCCTGCTTTCCTATAGGCCTCTTGGGTCTTTTTTGTTAAACTCCTAAGAGACTTATACGAAAGCAGACACTGCTTGGCACAGTTTCTGCGTGGTAAACAACAAGGGTTAAAAGCAAGGAGGCAATTATGATCGAGTCAGGTGTTTTACCCCCAAATAGTAACGTCACCAGTTTTGTTGGGCAGCAAGCCCCCAAAGCCACTACGGAATCGGACATTCCGAAAGTGCAAACGGTGCAACAGCCAAAAGAAGCACAGGATGCGGAGCTGCAAAATCAGCAACGAGGGCCTGAAGATCGTGTGGATACCATTAAGCGCGCGGCGCGACAGTTTGCAACGGACACTTTCGTGGTCAGCGACACTCGCTTCACCATCTACAAATCTCTTGAAGGTGGGGAGCCGATTTACTTCACACGCTTTACATCACTCAAAGATGGCTCCGTGACCATTGTTCCGGATAAACAGCTCTTTACCAGCATCGGTCAGGCGACCGGAACCCTGCTGGAACTGAGCAGCTAAGCGGTCTTCTCGGCAAAGAGGTACTAGTATGACGATTAATCTTGGCAATTTTATTCAGGTTGACGGGCAAACCCGTTCTTCGGGTATTGCCTCCGGCCTGGATGTGGAGACTATCGTTAACTCACTGGTGGAGGCGCGAAGCATCCCAATTCAAACCATTGAGGATAACATCACCCTCGGCAGTGATAAAACCGCCGCCTATGGCACGCTGCAAACCAAGCTCAATACGTTGCTAAATTCGGTGAACTTCCTTCGGAACCCGCCGGGTTTTAATACGGCCAGTTCAAATGCCTTTGAATTCCGCAATGTTAATTTAAGCTCCAGCCTCACCACGCCGTCCAGCTATGTTAACATCACTGCCGATGCGGGAACGGCCATCGGCAATTATGACCTTTCCATCGGCTCACTTGCCCGTGGTAAAATTGACCGTACCGGCAGCTATCAGAGCGCCTCTTCCAGCGTGACGGAAGCCGCAAGCGGCACCACCGCCGGCCTCTTTTCCGCCGGTACTTTTCAGCTTACCAGCACACAATTAGTAACCGCCGCAACGGACGCCCTCGCCGCAACGGATTTTACAGCCACCGGCAGCCCGGCAGGCATTGTCAGTGCCGTTGATAATTTTGTACTTACAGGTGATGCCGGGGACAAAAATTTCATTGGTGCAGTCAGCGGCTTTGCCGCCACTGTGGATGGCGCCAATGTGGATATCAGCGTCACTATTAATGGCAGCGTCTACACCGCCAATGACGTGGTCGCCAATGCCGGCGGCGATAGTCAAAGCATTGCCGATGGCACGGTCATTACCCTTACCAATGCCCAGACCGGCACCGCCTTCGACCTCACCATCGCCGGTGATTACAATATCAACGCCAATCAGGTGAATGCCGATGCCTTTGCCGGCGCGTTAGATACCGCACTGGCTGCGGTTTCCATTCGCCAAACGCGTACCGTCACCAATTACAACTCTTCTTTCGCCAATGATACCTTGCTGGAAGGGCTGCGCGCGCAGGATATTCGCCTCACTTCCAATGCCTTTGACCCCACAACGGGCGAAGCGGGGCAAATTGGTCGCATTAATGTTACTGCCGTTACAGGCCCCGGCAATGCCGATGGGGAAATTGAGGTCTATATCGGCGGGGAACGTTTCCGCGCCACAGGGCTGGGCGGCGGTGGAAGCGATACGCAAACCGCCAACATCACTCTCACCAATGATGGTGGCGATAAAACTTTTGAATTGGCCATTAATGATGCCGGTGTGGTGTTTGATTTCTCCACCGCTTCCACCGCATCCGAGCTGGAAGCGGCACTTAATGACCAGTTGGGAACAAACGGTGTGGAAATTACCATTAATGAGGGGGATTCCTTAGCGGATATTGCCTCCATCATTAATGCCCAGCAAAGCAAAACCGGCGTCACAGGAACCATTGTTCAGGTGAGTGATAACGATTTCCGCCTCTCACTGCGCTCCAATTTTGAAGGAACCAGCCGGGCTTTTTCGGCCATTGACCCTTCCGGCGTGTTGAGCGAGGTTGGCTTCAGCACCATTCAGGCGGCAACGGACGCTGTCCTGACCATTGATGGCGTGGAAATTACCCGCAGCAGCAATGTGATTGACGATGTGATTGACGGAATTACCTTTAACCTCTCTCAGGTCACCCCGGATTATGGGCTGATATCGGCTTCCACCATCACCGCCTCCGTGAGCAATGACACCGCCACAACTGAGGCCACTATCACTAACTTTATCAATGCTTATAATGACTTCCGCATTTTTGTTCAGGAACAAACAACGCGTGATGAAGATGGCAATTATGCCGAAGGCGCGGTGCTTGGCAGCGAAACAAGCTTCCGTACATTGGTGCAGCAGATCAGCAATCGCATCAGCGAAGCCGTCTCCGGCGCAGATAATGGCTATGATTCACTCGGCTCCATCGGGATTCAAATCACGGATTTTGAAGGCGATGCTGAAAATGATGAAGTGTCTAACATTCTGGATATCCCCGATATTTCCAGACTCCAAAATTTACTTGCCGGCAATTTTGATGATATCCGTCAGGTCTTTGAATATCAAATGAACTCAGATTCATCGAACCTTGCCGTCTTCAAACGCAGCAATAATTCTACCCTCACCGATTTTAAGATTAACATCGATACCGGCCGGGCGGCCGGGGAGGAAGTGGAAATTCGGGATACGGATGGCACCTTCCTTTTTTACGCCACATTAAGCGGCAGCAGCATCGTTGGCATTGAGGGCACATCACTGGAGGGAACAACCTTCCTTTACACCGGCGACGGTGCGGATGACACCATCAACGTAAACATCTCTTACGGCCTGGCGGATCGTCTCTATAATTCCATAAACACCATTCTTGACGATGACGGCATCATTGCCAATGAAATTGATTTCTTTGCGGATGAAAGAACCCGTCTGGAAGAAGAAATTGATGATCTGAATGAGCGCATCAGCAGCTATCAGGATCGTCTCTATCGACAATATTCTGCATTGGAAGCCGCGATTACCAAGGTTAACACCCTGCTCAGCTTCCTGGATGCACAAAGCCAATCGCTCTACGGTAACGACTAGGTTTATAGGAGAACAAGATGAATGCGCAACTCGTACAAGCCTATAAAAATGCCACCCATATGGTGCGTAAAACCAAACAGGTCATCATGCTTTATGACGGCGTGATAAAATTTCTTCAACGCGCCCGCACCGCCATTGAAGAACGCAACATTCAGGATCGTTATAACAACCTCACGCAGGCGGCGGAAATTGTCACCGGCTTGCAAGTCTGTCTGGATTTTGACAATGGCGGCGAGGTTGCCAGGCTACTTTATGATTACTATGCCGGGCTGGATGCGCGCATCTCTTCCATCCATCGCTCCGAAGATCTAACCATGCTGGATAGCTGCATCCGCGACCTTAAAACCATGCGTGAAGCATGGGACGAGGTTGACACGCACGAAGTTAAGCAAAATCAGGAAGAGTCTGAATCCATGCAGCAATCCGCACTTGAAGCCGCGCAGTGTAAGGAAGACCAGGCTGATGACAGCAATGTTCCTTCCTATAACGCCACCGGCAGCGGCACCCGCCAACATCATATGCCACGTGGAGCCTATCAAAGCACAGAGGTTCAGGGCGTCTCCGTCTCCGCATAAATTTTGGGAGCAATTGCCCGGCAGTGCAAAAGCCGCGCCACCAACATCTGTTTTTTAGCGCTTAAGCACCAGCCAGATTGCATGCACCACACCCGGCAACCAGCCAAGCAATGTCAGAATAATATTCACGATGAAAGCGCCGGAAACACCCACTTTCAAATAGGCCGCCAATGGTGGCAAAATCAGGGAAATAATAATTAGTAATAATTGTTTTTCAGATGTCTGTGTCATGTGTTTCTCCTTAAATATTGTCAAGCTGTGTTAACAAGGTTGGGGATTGTTAACGAAGCCTAATATCCTTCCGGGGTTAAATCAAGATTTGCCGCCTGCTCAATCACCGCCGCCACATTCAGGCAGGTTTGCTCGTCCCAGGCTTTGGTTAAAACCTGCAGCCCAAGTGGCAGCCCGGCACCATCAAATCCGGCCGGCACGGAAATTCCGGGCACACCCGCCAAGCTGGCCGGCACGGTAAACACATCATTGAGATACATTTCCACGTTCGACATCTGCTCATTCATTCCAAACGCCGCCGAAGGTGCAGTGGGGGTTAAAATCGCATCCACCTGCTCAAAAGCACTGGCAAAATCTTGCGCAATCAGTGCGCGAATCTTCTGCGCCTGCTTATAATAGGCATCGTAATAGCCATGAGAAAGCACATAAGTGCCAATCATAATCCGGCGTTTCACCTCATCACCAAAGCCTTCCGCGCGCGTGCGCTCATACATCTCATCCAAAGATGAAACCTTCTCACCCGTGCGATGGCCATAACGCACACCATCATACCGCGCCAGATTGGAGGAAGCCTCCGCCGGGGCAACAATGTAATAGGTTGGCAGCGCATATTCCGTGTGCGGCAGCGTAATTTCAACAATCTCCGCACCCGCATCACGCAACCACGAAGCGCCCTGATCCCACAATGCCGCAATATCATCGGGCAGATTATCCGGGCGATATTCCTTCGGAACACCAATTTTCAAGCCCTTCACATCGGCCTTCAGCCGCCCTGACCAATCCGGCACGTCTTTCTTTACGGACGTCGAATCCTTCGCATCAAACCCGGCAATCGCCTGCAACAGCAATGCGCTATCGGCCACCGTACGGCAAATTGGCCCCGCCTGATCCAACGAGCTGGCAAACGCCACCGTGCCCCAGCGTGAACATCTGCCATAGGTTGGCTTCATCCCCACCGTGCCGGTAAAGCTGGCGGGTTGGCGAATTGAACCACCCGTATCCGTGCCCAGTGACCCGGCACATAAAAACGCTGCCGTGGCCGCCGCAGAGCCACCGGAAGACCCGCCCGGAACCATAATACCATCAGCATGACGGCGCTTCCACGGGTTGCTTACATTATTAAAATGGCTGGTAATATTCGCCGAACCCATCGCAAACTGATCCAGATTTGATTTCCCCAGCATCACCGCGCCTTCGGCAAACATCTTTGCCGTGACGGTTGATTCATATTCCGGCACGAAATTCTCCAGCATCCGGCTGGCCGCCGTGGTGCGCACACCTTGCGTACAGAACAAATCCTTCACCGCAATCGGCGCGCCCAAAAGCAAGCCATCTTCACCATTTGCCAGTTTTTTATCGGCGGCTTTTGCCAACTCACGCGCCAGCTCCGGGGTTTCGGTGATATAGGCATTGAGGTGCTTATGCACATCCATCTGCGTCAGATAGGCATCCGTAATTTCCACTGCGGAAAATTTCTTATCCTTCAGCCCTTTGATGGTTTCAGTCAGTGATAATTTGATAAGGTCGGTCATGATAAATCTCTTAATAACGCTTGCAGGCTATGATGGTGCGGTTTCCCCGGCAATTATTCCACCATCTTGGGCACCTTATAACAACCAAACTCCGTTGCCGGCGCATTGGCCAGAACTGCCGCTTGTTTGTCGCCGTCCGTCACCACATCCTCGCGCAGGCGCAACGGGTCTGTCCCCACGCCGGTCATCGGCTCAACATGGCTGGTATCAACGCTCCGAAGCTTCTCAATCCAGTGAAAAATGGCATTCAGCTCATCGGCATATTTGCTCACTTCCTTATCGGAAACGGCAATCCGTGCCAGCTTGGCAATTTTACGAATATCCTGTGCGTTTAAATCACTCATGCGCCCTGTTTAAAGGGAGTTACCCGGAATGTCTAGCGGGTAGAGGAATCAATAAGTCAGCGTGAGAATTGTTGTTAGACTGAGCGCGTACCAACGCCGCCGGCACGTTCCGCAGCAATCTTTGCCGCCCAGCCACCCTGCACCGGCACAGCAGGATTGGTTGATGCAGGCGCAGGCGAAACATCGGCCAGCGTGGTTTTCGCAGACGGAGCTTCCGGCGTGAGGTTTGGCATGGAAGCCTGTGCCGCCAGCACTTCCATCACATTACCACCGGCCGCATCCCCGGCAATGGCCACCGCGCCGGCTTCAATCGGCACCTGCCCGGCAGCAACATAGCCATTTCCCGTCTGGAATGCATTCACCATCACCCTAAAATCAGGGCTGGCTAAAATCTCTTCCGGTAACATTATTTCTGTCATATTCCTTTATTATACACTACAAAAACTTAAGATTTCCTTAATCAAAAACAGGCGGTAGCACCATGCTGAATTGGCTCAAGCTGAAATTTCTCACTCTGATGCAGGAAAAATTGATTTTTAAGCCGCTGCGCAAGCAAATAGCACCAAAATTACATCCCTCCGCCTATGATTTAACGGCTGAAGAGCTTGCCTTGACCACCGAAGATGGCATCACACTGGCCTGCTGGCACAGGCCCGCACAGCCCAACACCCCTTTTCTGGTTGTTTTTCATGGCAATACCGGGCATTTCGCCGATGTTGGCGCCCCCAAACGCGGCGAATCCTATGACCCGCAATATCGCCTCACATTATTACAGGAAATTGAAAAACAGGGCTGGGGCTATCTGGCCGTTTCTTTGCGCGGCTATGGCAATAGCAGTGACGTGCCCGTCACCGAGGCCGGCATCATCAAAGACATTGCCGCCGTTACCACATGGCTCAAAACGCAAAATATTGCTCAGTCGCAGCTTGGGCTGCTTGGCGAGAGCCTGGGCGGCGCGGTGGCCTTCATCTGCGCCGAAGCCATGGCGCTGCACTCTCTCACGCCACATATCATCGCCACCATCGCCCCCTTTGCCTCACTAAAAATGAAAGTGCTGGATCTGCACCCGGCATTGGCGAAATATGATCTGGATCATCATTTGCGCCACCCGCTTGACTCCGAAAAAAGGCTGCAAAGCCTTACCCCGCAAACACAACTCCTCCTCTTCCACCCGGATGCGGATGAAACCACCCCCAAACATCACAGTGAATATCTCCATCAAATGGCACATAGTTTTGGCCTCAACACCACGCTTATTCCCATCACCGGCGGGCATATCACCTGGCAACCGGCGGATGTTATCGGACGCATCGCGCAAAGCTTTAAAGCCACTTAAATCACCGGCAGCCCATTGGCAAAATGACTAAGCCGTGCTATGCTTACCTGATGAATTTCCTTCTTTCCGCCATTTGCACTGGCATCTTAATCATGGCGCAAAACGCTGCCGCACAAGCTCCTCAGCCGGCTCGCCTCTCATCGGATCAGGTGCAGATGCTGCAACAGCTGGAAGCCATCATTCATGAGCAGCAATCAAAGGATAAAGTGCTGACGAAGGAAGAAAAAATTAAGCTGCTGGAACGGCAGGCCGGGTTGATCGAAAAAAATGATGATCATTTGATGGAGCAAAAACTGCAGCAGATTTTCCAAGCCTATAACGAACGTATTGAAAACGATATCAAAGACGGTGAAGCCATCATCCGCAAAGAAAAACAGGCGCAGTTAAAAACCCCAAATTAAATGTCCACACGGCCTATATGATATGTCGGAACACCCTATGCCGGCCGCATTTTTTCTGCTAGACATCCTTGTGATATGATCACCGGTTTTTTTGCTTCCATTCTGGCATTTTTCTATGTTGGGCTTTCCATGCATGTCATCCGCACGCGCAGGCGGCTGAAGGTGGCGCTGCTTGATGGCGGGCAGCAGGAACTCACCCGCGCCATCCGGGCACAGGGCAATCTGGCGGAATATACACCCATCACATTATTCCTTATGGTTGGATTGGAACAGCAAAACGCCCATCCTTACGCCATCTACATCCTCGGCTTCGCCTATCTCTCCGGCCGCTGCATGCATGCTTACAGCCTGTTGCGCCGGGAAGTCACCAGCTCGGATAAAAAAGTTGATTTCCGTTTTCGGGTCACCGGCATGGCCATCACCTTCACCACTATCATCGGGCTGGCCATTTTAAACCTGATGCATTTCATGTTCAGCTTTATTCTGGATTAAGACAGGCTCTAAGCCCGGCCGGCCGGCTCTAATGACTGCAGATCCTGCATCAGTCTGGCACGATCCCCATGGGACATCCCCGCCAGCTCCGCTTTGCTTGGCGTGCGGTCGGTCTGCGTAGAAGGATCACCCTTGGCGCGCACCTGATCGCGGTAGCTGCCACTTTTCTTCTCAATTTTTGGCCGGCGTGATTCACCCTGATCAATATTCGGCGCCATTGTTTTTCCGGCGAAGGTCGCTTTGTTTTCTTTGCCAATTCCAAAAATACCGTCACTGTAAACTTCTTTAAGCTCTGAAAGGTAATTCCGGCGCAGCCCAAGCTTCCGATCCAGCACATCATTGGCGTGGGTAATTTCACTGATGAAATCCGCATTCATTTGCATGTCACGGGCAAAATCCGTGTGCCCCACACGGTTGATAATATCAATCCCGGCATCGGAATAAGCATCTTTGTTTTTATCCATCCCCTTGGAGACCACATTAAAATAATCCGCCAGCGTATGAATGCGGCCTTTATCAGCCAACTCACCCACCGACCAGGTCATCACCCCGGTGGCAGCCGTCACCAGCCCGCCTACCAGCGCACCGAATGTGGCCACGGCACTCGGCGCGGAAGCCGCACCTAAAAGCCCAATCCCGGCCGGGCCCAATGCGCCCACCGCTGCAATTGCAAGGCCAATCACGCCCAGCAGCACCAGCCCTTTCCCGCCTTCACGGAAAAAGTTGATACGGTCACGATTTCTCAGCTTTTCATAAGCAATGCCACGCAAGCCCCTTAAGGATAAAGCAAAATCTTCTTTCAGCCCACCAAGCCCCTTAAGGTTCATCCCCATGAAGCTCAGCCCTTTCTTGCTGGCGCGTTCATCATACATTTTGGCAATATCAAGGTTGGCACGACGGGCATAATCATCCAGCGTGTTAAAACGCTCCTCGGCAAATGTCGTGTAGGCCGTCATGCCGCCAAGCACACCCGGCACCGCGCCAATGGCCAACGCAATCGGCAGCATCACCCCGGCGGCGGCGGCAACACCGGTAAACAGCCCGGCAGCAAGCAAAGTGCCACCAATCAACCAGCCAAGCCCTTCGAATAAATTCTTGGTCCCGATCTTATATTCAAAATATTGTTTTCCCAACGTTTCCACCATCCGCTGCGTTGGCAGTGCATCGTCATATGCCGTTGTGCGCATTTCCTTGTCATAAACAAATTGAATAATCCGCTTCGCTTTGCGATGCCATGGGTCACCCGCATAAGCACCCGGCTTTTTCTGGCCAACATCCGTCGGATCAATATTCCGCGCATAGCCCGGCAGATTACGCTTCAGGAAGGCGTGCTTATCTGCATCCACAAAGTAATTCTGCTCCCAGTTGGCCGTGGCCGGGCGGTTACCACCCGAAAACATGCCATTACGCATGCCGCCACCCAACGGGGAAATTGTTTTCTCCCATGTGCTGTGCAACCAAAGTTCCGCTGAAGATTTCGGATGATATTCCCGCACCTCTTTACCCAGATAAACCTGCGTCAGATCACCACGGTGATCCACGGAAAGAATCGTATCGGCATATTTATCCACGGAACCAAAATGAATCAGCCGCTGCTTGGCATTTTTTTCATGTTTCCAGATTGGCTCCACATGGTTGCTGTAAAAATCCCTCACCCGCGTTTCCATCCCTTCCACAATCAGCCGCTTTTGTGCTTCACGCTGCTCTTCGGTCATGGACATCTGGTTCAATGCACGGAAATTATCCGCCACATCCTGGAATTCCGTCTGAAAATCTTCACGCAGGCGGGTAAAAATCTTGCGCTGCTCCGGCTCTTTCCAGTCATTGAATGCCGGCGGCACCTCGTCCCGTTTACCGGACCAGATCCAGCGATAATTCTCTGCAAATTTTTCTTCATAGGCTTTCACCCCGGCCTTCTCTTTCTTGCCGGATGCCAAAGCCTCCACTAAATCTTTGGTCACCTTATCCGTCATCTGTAACAGGCGCGGCGGATATTCCTCTTTTGGGTTCATGTAAGCGCCGGATTTCCACAACCAGCGATCTTCCTTAATCTCACCCTTCGCATGATCCACAAGATATACCTTGCCGCTGGCCTGAGACCGCGCAAAATCCGCATTTTTCTTCATGGACTGGCCATTGCCCACCGTTTTGGAAAATTTTGGAATGTGGAAATTCAGCCTGCTAACTTCAACAATGTCCAGCGTGCCGGCATCATCTTCAGAGAAATAAATCCGCCGTTCCTTGTCATCATACAGGTCAATGTACTGGCGAGGTGTGTAACGGGAAGTAAGCTTGGAGCCATCATCAGGCGCCCCTTCGGTTTGTATCAAATGCGGGTGATTCTGCTTATAATCCCGAATGCGCTCTTTATAATCCTTGATTCTGTCTGCGGATAACTCAAACTCATCCTTCATCGTATCCCATTGCGGGCGGCCATATTTCCGCTGATGCGCTTTATACTGGTTAATATCCACCTTGCCGGTTTCCTCCATCACCCCGTCATTGGGAATATATGTCTCCCAGTAATGCATTAATTGGGAGCGGTCATGTTTTTCCGGGTTGCGCAGCGATGCTTCCGCCGCCTGCTTGTTGCGGTAAGCCAGCGGCTTGCGCGCCTGTTCAATCTGCTCCGGCGTGGCCTCGCTTTTATGACAGATCACCTGATAATGTTCATCCCGCAGATTGCCGTAGCGATCTTCCCGCAAACCTCCATCGGCCACACGCTTCACCAGATAAGACCCCGCCACCATGCTGAACATGATCGTGCCATCCGGCACATAATCAATCGGCACCCGGAAGTGACGGTTGGCCTTGCTTCCTGAGGCATAGGAGCTCACATCGGAGCTATAGATTGGGCTGATCACCGCCTCGTTATAGTTATCAAAGATCATGCCTTTAACAATGCCGTAAGCGTTATATTCACGCCCACGGTGCAGCATGTGGAATTTGGCAATTTCCGGCTGAAGATCATCCACCGCCGGCACAGCCACCGCACCCGGGAAGCCATTTTTAACCAATTGCTCCCGCGCATAACCCAGCCTGCTGGCCGTTTTAAACGCATCCATCAAATTAACATTATTCGCCTTGGCCGCCATCTGGCTGTAATGGTAAATTTGTTCGGACAATTTATCCATATCCGCGTCGGTCATCCGATGCGCGCCGGGATCACGCTCTAAAAACGCATCAAACGCCTGTTCTGTATTACTAATTCCGCTTACCATAATTTTTCCTACACTGATAATACCACAATGAACCTTAAGGAATGGTTAAGCGGAGCGCGGAAAATCGCTATTTTTCAGCATTTTTAAGTGGTTTTTGCAAAATAAACCAAAAACTGGGGAAAAAAGGCCAAAATCACTTTGCCAATCAGGCACAAATCGCTACAACATCCCCATGAAAGATCAGATCGTCCTGCGCGTTGTCGCCCGCTTTCTCATCCCGTTTATTTTGCTGTTTGGGCTTTACGTTCAGCTGCATGGGGAATATAGCCCCGGCGGCGGGTTTCAGGCCGGCGTAATCTGCGCTGCCGCCTTCTTCCTGTTCATGCTGATTAACGGCCGCACTGCGGTGCAGAATGTCCTGCCACTGGCCGCCGCTCGATGGATCGGATGTTTGGGTGTGCTGCTTTATGGCGGCGTGGGTGTCGTCACCATGGCAATGGGGGGTAACTTCCTGGAATATAATGTTTTACAAACCAACCCAGTGGCCGGGCAACAGCTGGGTATTCTGCTGATTGAGCTGGGCGTTGGCCTCACCGTTTTTGCCGTGATGCTCATCATTATTTACAGCTTTGTGGAACGCTTTGAGATGCAGCATTCCAACGGCAAGAATGAGCGTTCCTGATGTTAGATTATCTCTTCAACAGCTATAATTACCTCGTCTCCATCATTCTGATGATGGTTGGCTTCTATATCGTCATCTATCGTGGAAATTTTGTCAAAAAACTCATGGGTTTAGCCATCTTCCAAACCTCCGTTCTTCTGCTCTATATCACCTCCGCCTATGTGGAGGATGCCCGCTTCCCCATTTTAAAAGAAGGGGTGGAGCATTATGTCAATCCGCTGCCTCATGTGCTTATGCTCACCGCCATTGTGGTGGGCGTTGCCACGCTCGCGGTTGGTTTGTCGCTCGTTGTCCGCATTAAGGAGGCCTATGGCACGATCGAGGAAGATGAAATCCTTAAAATAGATGAGCAGATCGTTTCTACATTATACGAATCCAGCAAAACCCATCTGAGTAAGGATGATTTTACTCCGGCAAAGGTGAAAAAAACCACGAAAAAACCCGCTAAATCAAAAAAGAGGGCTGGCTGATGTCTGCTGCCATCATGCAAAATCTTCCGGCGCTTCCGGTTATCATTCCGCTGCTGATGGCAGCAATCATTGCTATGTTCCGTCACAATATCGCCGCATGGCTGCTGGCAACGATTGCTGTCTGGTCATCCTTTTTGGTCTGTTTTTCACTGGTGGCATTGGCAGGAAATGTTCCTTTCTTAAGTTATGAAATGGGCGGCCATGCCCCGCCTTACGGCATTGAATATCGGCTGGATGATCTCAATGGTTTTATGCTGCTGCTGGTTTCCTTCATGGGCGCGATTATGATGCCTTTTGCCGGCATTTCCGTACAGCATGAGATCACCAAAGGTAAACAGCATCTGTTTTATTGCATGTTCCTGCTGTGCTTTGCCGGGCTGCTGGGCATTCTCTCCACCAATGATATCTTCAACGTCTATGTTTTCCTCGAAATTTCTTCCCTCGCCATGTATACACTCATCGGGATGGGGCGCGATAAGCGTGCCTTAGCAGCAGCTTATGAGTATCTCATTCTTGGAACATTGGGGGCAACTTTTATCCTGATCGGCATTGGCCTGCTTTACATCATGACGGGCACGCTGAACATCACCGACATGGCGCAGCGCCTGCCGGATGCGCTCGGAACCACCCCGGTGGAGGCTGCATTTGCCTTCCTAACGCTGGGTATCGCACTAAAAGTGGCCGCCTTCCCGCTGCATATCTGGCTGACCAATGCCTATGCCTACGCGCCTTCCTTTATCTCCGCTTTCCTGGCATCCACTGCCGCCAAAGTCAGCCTCTATCTTGGCATTCGCCTGTTTTTCGGCTTGTTCGGCATCGCTTTTTCCTTCCACACCATGCCGCTGACGGAAATTCTGATGGTGTTCGGCATCGCAGGCATGCTTGTTGGCTCGCTCACCGCCATTTATCAGAAAAACGTTAAGCGCATGCTTGCTTTTTCCTCTGTCGCGCAGATGAGTTACATCTTCATAGGTATTGCATTGGCTACCGAAGCCGGGCTTACAGCCTCCCTGACCCATATTGCGAACCATGCCCTCTCCAAGGGCGCATTATTTCTTGCCATCGGCGCAGTTTTTTACCGCGTTGGTGGTGTCCGGATTGAGCATTTTAAAGGCATGGGCAGGAAAATGCCCATCACGATGGGTTGCTTTGTTCTGGCGGGCTTAAGCCTGATCGGCGTGCCCGGCACGGCGGGCTTTATCAGCAAATGGCAATTGATCACCGCCCTGCTGCAGGCCGGATGGTGGCCGGTGGTCATTCTGGTGCTGGTTTCTTCTTTGCTGGCCGTCATGTATATCTGGCAGGTTATCGAAGTTGCCTATTTCCGTACCGCGCCGAAAAAGCTGCAAAATACGCAGGAAGCGCCATTGCTTATGTTGCTGCCAATTCTGCTTCTGGCGCTGAGTAATATCTGGTTCGGGCTGAATACGGATCTCACTTTAGGGCTGGCGCAGCAGGCGGCCACCGCCATTTTTGCCGGGGGGAATTAATGCCGATAATGACCTTCCTCAGCCCTGAATCATTGCTTGTTTTCACGCTTTGCCTGCCGCTGCTGGCGGCACTGACCAGCTCATTGATAACCAGCCCCACCCTGCGGGACGGCACCACGATCTTTATCGGGATCTTCACCTTCCTCTGCGTGCTCACCTTGCTGCATTACCAGCAATCCGATCTCTTGGTTGAGGTCACGCTGCTGCACCTCACTCCGGCGCTGTCGCTCAGCTTCAAGCCGGAAAGTTTAAGCATGATCTTTGCGCTGGTTGCCAGCTTCTTGTGGCCGGTCACCACGCTCTATGCCATCGGCTATATGCGCGGCAATCAGGAGGAGCATCAAAACCGCTTCTTCTGTTTTTTCGGCATTTCCATCTTCGGCGCGCTGGGCATTGCCTTTGCCTCTAACCTGTTCAGTTTATTTATTTTTTACGAACTTCTAACCCTTGCCACCTTCCCCCTTGTCACCCATCACGGCACGAAGGAGGCCAAGCTTTCCGGCCGCACCTATCTGGGTGTGTTGATCACCACCTCCATCCTGTTTCAGCTCACTGCCATCATCCTGACCTACGCTGCCGCCGGCACGCTGGATTTTGTTCAGGGCGGCATCCTGAAAGGGCATGTTTCTCCGGCCATGGCCGGAATGCTGTTACTGCTCTTTATCTTCGGCGTTGGCAAAGCGGCCGTCATGCCCTTCCACCGCTGGCTGCCCGCCGCCATGGTGGCACCCACGCCGGTTTCCGCACTTTTGCACGCCGTGGCGGTGGTTAAAGCCGGTATTTTTACCATTATCAAAGTTGTCACCATGATCTTTGGGCTGGATTTTCTGCAGGAAATCACCGCCATCAGCTGGTGGCATGCCGGGTGGATGCCATGGCTGGCCAGCATAACCATCCTCTTTGCTTCCATCATCGCGCTCATGCAGGATAATCTCAAGCTTCGCCTGGCCTATTCCACCATCAGCCAGCTTTCTTATGCCATTTTTGCTGCCGGGCTGTTCATGCCGGTGGCCATCACCGCCGCCGGCTTCCACATTGCTGCGCATGCGGCGGCAAAAATCACGCTCTTCTTCGCCGCCGGCGCCATCTATACCGCTGCCGGGAAAAAATACATCCATCAGCTGGCCGGTATCGGCTATCGCATGCCCTTTACCATGGCCTGCTTCTCCATCGGCGCGCTCTCCATGATCGGGCTGCCACCGGCCGCCGGCTTCATCACCAAATTCTATCTGATGCAGGGTGCGCATGAGGTGAGCGAATTTTTCACTATCGAACTGATCCTTTCCACCGTCCTCAACGCGGCTTATTTCCTGCCGATTATCTTCATGGCCTATTTCAAGCCGGAAGATAAACGCATGCTGATTAAAGGCCATAAACGCCACCGGGAAGCTCCGCTGACCATCCGCATTGCGCTTTGCATCACTGCCGGGGCAACCATCGCGCTTTTCATGTTCCCGGATTATTTCCTCATGCTGGCACAGCAGGCCGGACAGCCCGGCCTGGAAAGTGCTGCGCAACATCTAAGAGGGTCATATGCCAACTAAATCCACCGTTAAAAAACCGGCCATGGCCGCACCGCCGGCCACTAAATTATACAAGCCCGGGCAGCCCAAGCGCGTGCCGCCAATTCCGGCGGCCAAACAAGCCGGGCTTATCCGAAAAGGCTGGATTTTCCTGTGGCTGATGCTGGCGGCAAGCCTGATTTTAGAACATTTTGCCCATCCGCATGTGCCGTTTGAGGGCTATGGGTTTTTCGGCATTTACGCCCTCTTTGGCTTGATTGCCTGCGTTGCCATTGTCCTTTTTTCTAAGCTTCTTGGCTTAATTCTTATGCGCCCGGCGGATTATTACCAAAATGTTGCCAAGGAACGTAGCGATGTTTGATATTGCCCTGCCACCCTCCTTGATTCTTATCATCGGCGCAGTTCTGCTGCCATTGCTGCCGCAATTATGGCATCGTGGCTGGGCGCTGCTTCTGCCAACAGTAACCATGGCCGTGATCTGGCAAATCCCAGCGGATGTTGAACAATTCATGCATTTCGCCGGGTTTGATATTCTGCCGATGACGCTCCATCCCTTCACGCGCATTTTTGCCACTGCCTTTGCGCTGGCAGCCTTCCTTGGCGCTCTGTTCGGCGCCGGGCGCATGAATAATAAGGAGCTTGCCGCTTGTTTATTTTATGCGGGCTGCGCCATTGGCGTGACCTTCGCCGGGGATTTTATCACCCTCTTCATCCACTGGGAATTGATGGCCATTGCCTCCACCGTCATTATTCTGCATGGCGGAACAGAGCACGCACGCACCGCCGCCTTCCGTTATGCATTGATGCATTTTTTCGGCGGCGCATTGCTGCTGGCCAGCATCACCGCGCATTTTGAGGCCACCGGCTCCATCCTCCTCATTCCATTCTCCGTGGAATGGAGTGACTGGCTTTTGGTAGCAGATCCGGGTTTAGAGCGCATTGCCGCCTGGGCTATCCTGATTGCCATTGGTATCAATCTGGCCGCACCACCCTTTTCATCATGGCTTTCGGATGCTTATCCCGCCGCTTCACCTTTCGGCTCCGTTTTTCTTTCAGCCTTCACCACCAAAACGGCGGTCTTCGCACTATTGACCCTCTTCGCGGGCAAAAATTTGCTCATCTATATCGGGCTGTTTATGGTGTTTTACGGCATTATTTACGCCATGCTGGAAAATAACATCCGCCGCATTCTCTCCTTCAGCATCATCAATCAGGTTGGGTTTATGGTGGTCGGCATCGGCATCGGCACGGATCTGGCGCTCTACGGCGTGGCCGCCCATGCCTTCTGCCACATCATGTATAAAGGGCTGCTGTTCATGTCCGCCGGCAGTGTGGTCTATATGACCGGAAAACATACCTGCCTTGAAGTTGGCGGCTTATACCGCACCATGCGCATCACCTGTGCCTGTGGCATTGTGGGCGCGTTGGCCATTTCAGCCTTTCCGCTGACATCCGGTTTCATCAGCAAATCCATGATCGCTTCCGCCGCCGGGGATGAGCAGTTATTTTTCGTCTGGGTGGCGCTTTTGGCCGCTTCCGCCGGGGTGTTTCTCCATGCGGGGATTAAGTTTCCGTGGTTCGTTTTCTTCCACCGGGATTCCGGCCTGCGCCCACAGGATCCACCCACTTCCATGAAACTGGCGATGATCTTCACCGCCATCATCTGCATCCTGCCCGGCATTTTCCCGCAAATCATTTATGCCATGCTGCCGCCGCTGGAAACCGCACTGGATTATCAGCCTTACACGCCGGCGCACATCACCTCGCAGCTGCAATTGCTGCTCTTTGGCGGGCTGGCCTTCTTCCTGTTCATTCGCTATTCCAGCTTGCTGGAGCGTAAACCCACCCTCAGCCTTACTTTTGACTGGCTCTATCGCCACAATCTCAAATGGCTGTTCCTGATGCTGGTGAAGGCCGGTTTCGGCCTGGTGGGCGGCTTGAAAGCCTGGGGACTTTATTTCTTCCGCCGGCTGCGTGCCACCATCTATCATTACCACGGGCCGCGCGCCATCCTCGCCCGCAACTGGGAAATTGGCCACACCGTGCTCTATGCCGCCGGCCTGCTTGGCCTCTTCCTCATCGTTTATTATTATTCGGGCTAGGTTCGGTTAACAAAAACTTCGCTCAATAATCTCATTGCGAAACTTCTCAGAGTGCGCCATAAGATAGGGTTAATCAGACGTGCGCAGAAATATTAATAGAAACGCGACGCTGTACCAAAGAATTTTGCTGAAGATAACGCCCCAGGCGGCACATAAAGAGTTTAAAAATCGAATGATAAACCATTCAAAAATAACATTAAACAACCCCTCTTTGCTGGCGCATTCTGCGTATCTGTTGGCATTTTGCATTTTTGCTGCTTTCCGCAGCGCAACAGACAAAACAGGACTAACATATTATGACCAAACGTATTTTAATCGACGGATCACACCCGGAAGATGTTCGCATTGCAATCGAAAATAAAGGCAAACTTGAAGAATTTGATTTTGAACATGCCTCACGCCGCCCCATCAAGGGCAATATTTACCTCGGTAAAATCACCCGCGTAGAGCCCTCTTTGCAGGCCGCCTTCGTGGAATATGGCGGCAATCGTCAGGGCTTTCTGCCTTTTTCGGAAGTGCATTACGACTATTTCCAGATTCCCGTAGCGGATAAGGAAAAGCTCATCGCCGAGCTGGAAGCGGAAATTGCTAACGAGCCGGAAGAAGATGACGATGATCTCTACTCCGCCGAAGATAGTGATCATTTTGATGATCTGGATGACGATGACGACGAAGAGGAGGAGGAGGAAGAAACTCCAGCTCAGGCCATGGCCAAAAAGGATGAAACACCCACCCTGGCCGTGGATGTTAAAGAAGACAAGCCTGCGCCTAAAAAACGCGCTGCGCGCAAGCCTGTGGCAAAAAAAACCGACGAAAAAGAAGAAAAACCTGCGCCTAAAAAACGTGCCGTGCGCAAGCCTGCGGCTAAAAAAACCGCTGACAAAGCCGAGCCGGCAGCAAAAGATGCGCAGGAAGCTTCAAGCGTCGCCGCGCCGGAGGCTGCACCCGAACAGGCGGAAGAAAAACCAAAACGCACCCGCCGTCGCAGCTCTGTGAAGAAAAATGATCCGTCACCCGATGCCGATAGCGCCAAAACGGAAGAAACAACCGCCGAGGACTCTCACACTTCCGATGAAGATGACAAGCAAGAGCGCCGCGGGCGCCGTGGCCGTGGCCGCCGGGGTGGTCGCAATCGCCGCACACCTGTTGAGGGCGCGGAGGATACGACGCCAGATGAGCATAGCCATCGGGAAAATATCGGCCTGAATGATGACAGTGAAGCACCTTTATCGGACGATCAGGATGAGCGGGTAGAAGCGGAAATGGCGCGCAAAAAACGGGCGCGTTTTTACCGCCAATATAATATTCAGGAAGTGCTTAAACGCGGCCAGCTGGTGCTGGTGCAGGTGGTTAAGGAAGAGCGCGGCAATAAGGGCGCTGCCATCACCACCTATATCTCCATTCCCGGGCGTTTCTGTGTGTTTATGCCCAACACGGAACGTGCCGGCGGTGTTTCCCGCCGGATTCAGGACGGGCGGGAGCGTAAGCGCTTGAAGCATGCCATCCGCGCGATGGATGTGCCGAAACAATCCAGTATCATCGTGCGCACGGCCGGGGTTGGTAAATCGGATGAAGAGCTGGCGGAGGATTATAATTATCTCAGCACGCTCTGGCAAACCACCACGCAAAATGCCGTCAATTCCACCGCGCCGGCGCTGGTGATGGAAGAGGGGGATATTATCCGCCGCACATTGCGTGATCTCTTCCGTAAAGACATCACCGAAGTGCAGGTTGAGGGCAAAGAAGCCCATGATACTGCGAAAGAATTCGTACAGATGTTAGCGCCGGATTCTTTAAACCGCCTTAAAAAATACACGGATTCAGAACCGCTTTTCAGCCGCTATAATGTGGAAAGCCAGCTGGATACACTCTATGAAAGCGAAGCCCGCCTTCCTTCGGGTGGCGCGCTGGTTATCAACCCCACCGAAGCGCTGGTGGCCATTGATGTAAACTCCGGGAAATCCACCGGGGAGCGTAGTATTGAAGCCACCGCTTTAAAAACCAATATCGAAGCCGCACAGGAAGTGGCGCGTCAGCTGCGCCTGCGTGACCTTGCCGGGTTGATCGTGATCGATTTTATCGACATGCGCGAGATGCGGAACAAACGCACCGTGGAAAAAGCGCTCAAAGATGCGTTGAAATCTGACCGTGCGAAAATTCAGGTTGGGCGGATATCAAGCTTTGGTTTGCTTGAAATGAGCCGCCAGCGCCTGCGTTCCAGCATTCTGGAATCCTCCAGCCAAACCTGTCGCGTGTGCAGTGGCACCGGCTTGATGCGCTCGGATGAATCCACCGCACTGTACCTGCTGCGTCAGATTGAAACCGAAGCCGCTAACCGTAACTCGGAAAAAATTACTATCCACGTGGCCGCCGAAGCCGCACTATACCTGCTCAATCATAAGCGGAAAGAGCTGGATACGATTGAAGAAAAATTTGAAGTGGAAGTTGAAATCTGTCTGGATTATGGCTTGCAGGGCGTGGAATCCACCATTGAACAAACCGGCAAACAGCAGCGTCGTCGTCGCGGTGGCAGCGCTGGTGCTGGCGGTGGCCGCAATAAGCAAGGTGATGGGGCACAGCAACCCGAACGCAGCAATCAAAAACGGGATAACCGCAACCAACCTGCGCCGGCGGAAGAAAAGCCGAAAGACGTTAAGCCGTCCGAACCGGAACCGGTAAAAAAAGAAAGCACGGCTCCGGCGTCAACCACTCAATATAGCCCTGAAGCGGATCAGGCGGAAAAACCATCACGCCGCCGGGTGCGGCGTAGTGAGCGCCGGAAGCAGCCGGAGGAGGCAGGAAAATCACCGGCCAATCCGGAAGCAAATCGCGCAACGGCACCGGAGAGTACAGATAACTCACCTGCTTCGGAGAGCAGCACTAAGAAGCCGCGCCGTTCCAGCAGAAAGCCTGCACCGGCCAATCAGAATAGAGGGCAGAAAAGCCCTGAGGATCTGCCGGGAACAGAAAAAACAGCTGGCCTCAAGGCAGAGGGTATTGACATGGATGAATTGCCGGAAGATTCAAAATTGCGTACAATCTGGCGGAAAATCACGACTTAACGGAGTGTCTAACGCATGATTCAGCCCGTCACCAGCCTTCCAACAAGCCTCCCGCGGGAAGAAGTCACGGTGATTGCTGTGCCCAAAGGTCGAATCCTCAAAGAGCTTCTACCGCTTTTTGAGCATAGCGGCTTGCAGCCGGAAGATGATTTTTTCGATGAAGATTCCCGCAAGCTTTCCTTTGCCACCAACCGGGAAGATGTGGTGCTGATTCGCACCCGCAGCTTTGATGTGCCGAGCTTCGTCAGTTTTGGCGGGGCGGATATTGGCATTTCCGGCAGTGATGTGCTGGCGGAATTTAACTATGACAATCTCTTCTCGCCGCTGGATCTTGGCATCGGCAAATGCCGCCTTTCTCTTGCTGCGCCGGTGGCGCTGGCGGATGACGCTAATTTCTGGAATGACAGCCATGTCCGCGTGGCCACCAAATATGTCAACTCCACCCGCCGGTTTTTCGCCGGGCGCGGCGTGCAGGCCGAATGCATTAAACTTAACGGCGCCATTGAACTTGCGCCCACGCTTGGCCTGTGCCGCCGCATTGTGGATCTTGTCTCCAGCGGCGCAACGCTGAAAGCCAATGGCCTGAAGGAAATGGAAGTCATCATGGAAGCCTCCAGCCGGGTTATCCTCAGCCGGGTGGCCTGGAAAACCCGCATGGAAGCGCTGCGTCCTCTGCTGGAAGGATTTGAAGCAGCCAGCCGCAAATGACTGCACCCGCAGCTTGCCCCTGGCAATCCCCTTCATTGCTGGATCAGTCCTGGCAGCTACCGGAACATTCCCCGGAGGATCAGCGCACCATCACCACCCTTCAGCAACAGCATGCATTGCCGGAATTTCTGGCCGCCATCCTCCATCAGCGCGGCATCACCGCCACCAATGCCGCCGATTTTTTAAACCCTAAACTCAAAACCGCACTGCCGGATCCGTTCCACCTCAAAGACATGGAACAGGCCGCCACCCGCACCATCACCGCACTGGCGAAAGGTGAAACCATCACCATCTGGGGGGATTATGATGTGGATGGCGCCACCTCCACCGCGCTGTTGCTGCGCTTTTTTGCCGCATTAGGATACCCTGCCGCACACTGCAATCATTACATTCCCGACCGGCTAAGCGAAGGCTACGGCCCCAATGCCGCCGGGCTGTTACAATTGCATGAGAACGGCACGGCACTCGTTATTTGCGTGGATTCCGGCACGGTGGCGTTTGAGCCATTAAAAGCCGCCGCCAATGCCGGGCTGGATGTGATTGTGCTGGATCATCATCTGGGCGCGGAAACCCTGCCGGAAGCCGTGGCGGTGGTCAACCCAAACCGGCTGGATGAAACCTCCCCCTGCCGCACGCAAGCGGCCGTTGGCATTAGCTTTCTTTTTGCCATTGCGGTAAATCAGCGCCTGAAATCTCAGCCTTCGGAAACCCCCTCCATCAAGCCTGTCACCTCCCCTTTCCTGCTTTCCTTGCTGGATTTGGTGGCGCTTGGCACGGTTTGTGATGTGATGCCGCTGACCGGTTTAAACCGTGCCTTCGTCAAGCAGGGGCTGGAGGTTTTGCGCCAGCGTACCAAGCCGGGGCTGAACGCGCTGATGGAAATTGCCGGAGTCAACAGCCCTCCCAATGCTTACCATCTTGGTTTTGCCCTGGGGCCACGCATCAATGCGGGCGGGCGAGTGGGTGCCGCTGAAACCGGCGCCACACTCCTTGCCACGGAAAATACCGCGCAAGCCACCACATTGGCGCAGCAGCTGAACCATTGGAACAAGGAACGGCAGGCCTTAGAGCAGCAAGTGCTGGAAGATGCCACCGCACAAGCCAGCGCGCAGCTTGCTTCACAGCCTGCCATGTTGATGGTGCATGATGCCGCATGGCATCCGGGTGTTATCGGCATTGTGGCCAGCCGCCTGAAAGACGCTTTCCACATGCCCGCCGCCGTCATCGCCTGGCAGGAAGGTGCAGAAGGAAGCCGTGTCGGAAAAGCCTCCTGCCGCTCCATTCCCGGTGTGGATATTGGCGGCCTGATTGGCGCTGCAAGGCAGGAAAATATTCTCATTGAAGGCGGCGGGCACCAGGCGGCCGGGGGCTTCTCCATCCGGGAGGATCAGCTTCCTCTGTTTGAAGCATTTGCCACTGCCCGCATCGCAGCAGCCGTGGCGGATTATCAGTCCCGGCGCCATTATCATGCCAGCGCCTTCCTGCCGGCATCCGCCATCACCAACCAGCTCTATCAACAGCTACAGCCCGTTGAGCCCTTCGGCATGGGCAATCCGAAGCCGCGCTTCATCATCGGGCCGGCACGCATTGCTCACTGGGATCTGCTCAAGGACAAACATCTGCGTCTCAATCTGGTGGATCATGGTGCCATGAAAGGCAAAGGCACACTCAAAGCCATGGCCTTTAATCAGGCACAAAGCCCACTACATCTGTTTCTGGAATCCTATAATGGCCAGGCGGTTTATGCCGCCGGCACGCTCTCGCTCAATCAATGGCAGGGGCGGGAAAGCACCGAGCTGATGCTGGATGATCTTAGCCCCGCGCTTTAAACTACCAATATGCGGAATAACTCACCGGAGAGGCCATGCCGCCCATCATCGGCTGTTGCATCATCGGTTGTTGATAATAAAAACGCTGCATTGGCACCATGCTTGGTTGCGCCGGCACCATCATCGGCTGCATTGGCACTGCGCCCACGGGCGCTGTCATCGGCGCATTCATTGCCGGCTGACCCTGCTGCACCTGCATTGCCTGCGGCTCGGCATCGCAATTCAGAATCTCATACACACGGTTCAGATAGTCAATCCGCGCACTCGCAGCACTGGCGGCATCATCCGCGTCCACATAGGTGGAGATATAACCCAGCGGCATCAGCAGGCTCTTCACGCCCGGCTGTTTGTTATTATCCGCCGTCTTGCGATAAAATTCCGCTTCATTAATTTCCAGCTTAATTTCACGGCAGCTTAAATTCTTATCCTTCTTTTGGAGTGCCTGCACCTTATGCGACCTTGCCCCGGAACAGGCCGAAAGCGCCACCGCTAAAAGCCCAACCATGATTAATCCTGAAATCCGCATACTATGCCCTCCATGTTCATCTAGGGTAAGTTTAGCAAAAACACTTTAACACAGGGTTAACGTCTATTGCTGCATTGTTGCTATTTTTCATCTGTGCTATGGCATAGCTATGGAAACCACAGAGGTCATTGAAATAGGCAAGGAGGCCATCTTTGTCCTGCTTAAATGCAGCCTGCCGCTGATGCTGGTGGCGCTGTTGGTGGGTCTTGTGATCTCCCTGTTTCAGGCCTTAACGCAAATTCAGGAAATGACCCTCTCTTTCGTGCCGAAAATCATCGCCATCTTCCTCGCCGCCATTTTATTCATGCCGTATATGACGCGCATCCTCACGGATTTTGGCCAGCAATTAGGGCAACGCATCGCGGGGTTGTAACACCGGGTTAAACCTTAAGCGGCAATACCAAGCGCCTTTTCTTCACTTTTCTGTAGCAGATCACGCAAGCGGGCAGCTTCTTCAAATTCGAGGTTTTCAGCGGCTTTCAGCATGGCTTTACGCAATTGCTCGATGGAAAGTTCAGCCTCTTGAGAAGATTTCCTGCCCTTACTTTTGCTCTCCTCACTCCGCTTCAGATCATCACTGATGGCTTTCATGATCGTCTTGGGCGTAATGCCATGCTTCTTGTTATGCGCCAGCTGTTTGGTGCGCCTTCGTTCCGTTTCCGCCAGCGCGGCTGTCATGGCCTTGGTCATTTCATCGGCGTAGAGAATCACCCGCCCATCCACGTTGCGTGCTGCGCGGCCAATGGTTTGAATCAGCGCAGTTTCACTGCGTAAAAACCCGGCCTTATCCGCATCCAAAATCGCCACCAGCCCCACTTCCGGCAGGTCTAAACCCTCCCGCAGCAGGTTGATGCCAATCAACACTTCCACGCTGCCACGGCGCAAATCATTAAGGATCTCCACACGCTCCAGCGTATCAATATCCGAATGCAGATAGGCCACTTTCACGCCCGCTTCCTGCATATATTCGGTCAGATTTTCGGCCATTTTTTTGGTCAAAGTGGTGATCAGCACCCGCCGCCCTTTGGCGTTCTCGGCTTTACACTGCGCAATCACATCATCCACCTGACCGGGCTGCTTATCCTTGGGTGTGACGGGATGAATCACACAAACCGGATCCACCAGCCCGGTCGGGCGAATAATCTGCTCTGCCACGTACCGTGGCAGTGTATGATTGTCTCCGGGAAGTTCTTCTGAACTTCCCATGAGACGGGGCTCAAGGCTGCGCTCGCCTGCTGGCTCGCCGTGAGCTATCAGCCAACTCTCCTTTGCCCGCTCCATTTCCCACACCGATGGTGTGGCGGAAACATGGATGGTCTGCGGGCGCATCTGCTGCCATTCCTCCCCTTTAAGTGGGCGGTTATCCAGCGCCGAAGGCAGGCGAAAGCCATGCTCCACCAGTGTGGTCTTGCGCGCCCGGTCACCATTATACATGCCGTGAATCTGCGGCACGGTCACGTGGCTTTCATCCACAAACAGCAAGGCATCCTCCGGCAGATATTCAAACAGGGTTGGCGGCGGCTGGCCTTTGCCGCGCCCGCTTAAATAGCGGGAATAATTCTCAATGCCCTTACAGGTTCCGGCCTCCAGAATCATTTCCAGATCAAACTGTGTGCGCTGTGAAATACGCTGAGATTCCAGTAATTTACCTTGATAGTCAAGCTCCTCAATGCGGGTTTTCAACTCCCCCTTAATCAGCTCCACGGCCTGCAACAGGGTTGGGCGCGGTGTCACATGGTGGGAATTGGCGAAGATGGTGGTTTTTTCCAGCGCCTGCCCCCGCTCCCCGGTCAGCGGGTCAAATTCATAGATTTCCTCCAGCTCATCGCCAAAGAAAGACAGCCGCCAGGCCATATCCTCATAATGGCTGGGGAAAATATCCAGCACATCCCCGCGCACGCGGAACGACCCGCGCTCAAACGCGGCGTCTTTGCGCTCATATTGCAGCTCCACCAGCTTGCCCATCAGCGCCCGCATGTCATATTGCTTGCCGGCTTCCACCTCAAAGGTCATCTGCAGGTAAAGCTCCGGCGAGCCGAGGCCGTAAATGCAGGAGACGGACGAAATCACGATCACATCCCGCCGTTCCAAGAGTGCGCGCGTGGCGGAATGGCGCATGCGGTCAATCTGCTCATTGATGGAGGAATCCTTCTCAATGAACGTATCCGTCTTCGCCACGTAAGCTTCCGGCTGGTAATAATCATAATAGGAGACGAAATATTCCACCGCATTCTTCGGGAAAAACCGCTTAAATTCAGAATAAAGCTGCGCGGCCAAGGTTTTATTATGTGCCATAATCAGCGTTGGTTTATCCATCTGCTGAATAATATTGGCCATGGTGAAGGTTTTGCCCGTGCCCGTCGCACCCAGCAATACCTGATCTTTCATACCCGCCTGCAGCCCGCCCACCAGCTTGGCAATTGCGGCGGGCTGATCCCCCGCCGGGCTATATTCCGAGGCAAGTTCAAAATGCATGCACCCTATATAGGGCATTTTTATCGGAATGCATTAACCTATGCTTAATCTTGCCGGTTTATACTGAAAAGTATGAGTGAGCAAAATCCCCACGCAGAAAATAATCCTAGACAATACAAAGTTTTCCAGCCGGACGAGCTGGAAAAACTCTTTGATGAGGTGAACCGGAAAGATGTCTCGCATTATGAAATATCCCACACGGATAACGGCAAGGATCTCCCTGAAATCACCATCACCATTTGCTGTGATAAAAAGCTTCCCATGCTCAATCAGCCCACGAAAAGTGAGGATGGCGATCAAAGAAGTGACCCGGTTTTTTCTACCCAGACCAATGAAAAAATATACTATCCGCAATTGCTGAAACAGGCACTTGAAAAACACAGCCAAAGAGCGCTGGACTCTCAAAGAATCGACTTTTCCTTTCAGGAAACTTCCTCGGAAAGCCGGGACATCACCTATTCCTGGAAAAACACGGAGGATGGCACAAAATATTCTTATTCCTTCACCCTGCCGGTCGAAACCATGCCAAAAAATGAAGAGAGAGAAACCGGATTAAGAGAGATAAAAGGCTTTCTGTTTCAGATGGTGCGTGCCCTTTCAGGAAAAGAAATCCCCACAGTGAAGCCAAAAGCCAGTGGCGAAGGGGTAAATTTCGCACAAGTAACCATTCCAGCGCAACCCGCCCGAACACAGTGAGAGAAAGATGACAGATAGCAACAAAACTGATTTATTTGTCTATATTGATAATGAAATCAAAGCACAAATTGGCTTTCATCAACCCATTGCCATCAGTGTTACGCTTGTTTTCCCAAGTGTCTATGCTGAAAAAAATACCGAGTCGGACGTCAATAACGATCTGAAACAATTTGAAAATCTCAGAGAGAAATTTATTGAAACCTTAAATACCAAAGAAGATCCATTAAATGCCCTGATTAAGTCCATCACCCCTGTCTATGATAACCATAATGGTTCCTACACTTTTCAGGCTACGTTAGATGGTTATGAGTTTGACCGGTTAAAGCTTAACCCGAAAGAAAAAGAGGAAAAAATTAAAGAATTACGCTCTTTCATCGCGAAAACTATACAAGAAGTCTGCAACAATATGGCTAAGAAAAAAGCTTCGGATATTCAACCTGAACTAGCTAAAACCGACGTCAATGTCAATTTGTCACCTCAACCACCCAAACCTCTTGGCGTCGGGGACGCGACTTTCAACACCACAGCAGGGCATACCTCCGTGCTATACACCTTAAAATGATTGTGTTCCCCGCCGGGTGATTTAAACTCACCTTTGTGAAGCTTTCTCAACCCGTCCCATCGCCTTATCAGATCACCCTCAGCTGCCCGCTTTTCTGGGTGGGCGCGGTGCTGTTCTATCTGAACGAAAAGACCGATGCGGATTTTAACGTTCCCATCGCGGAAATTGTGCTTTTCGGCATGATGGGGCTGGGCTTTCTCGTCAGTGGCACGGTGCTGCGGCAAACGGCCGGCCTGCTGGCATTGCTGCTGGGTGTGGCGCTTTCCATGTGGGCGGGCATGGCGGAAATTCTGCATGATAACGGCACGGCCGTCATGGCGCGCACCATCTTCAAATTCATCATTTTTTACGGCCTGTTTGCCGGCTATACCCTGCTGCCGGAAAAGCGCCATATTCTCACCGTGGCCTGCGGCTTTTTATGCAGCTATATTTTTAACGCCGTTTTTGATGGTGTGCACAATCTGCTGGATGATTCTCAGGCCAATAACATGATCAAATACCTGCTGCCAAACCCGGCCACCACTTTTCTGGCGGGTTGGTTTCTGGGGCATTATCACAGCAAGCCCATCCGCCGCTTTCTGTTGATCGGCACCTTCCTTGTCATTGCGCTCAGCTTTCCTTCCGGCGCCCGCACCACCATGCTCACCTTGCCCCTTGGCCTTGGCTTTTATTACATGGTGCGCTACATCAAAATGCCCAACTGGGTCTGGGTTTCCGCCGCGCTCATCTTCCCGCTAACGCCTGTTATCCCGGTGATGATCGCTTATGAGCCGGATAATATCGTGCAGCTTGGCCAATGGTTTTTTGAGCGCGGCATTGCCACCTTAAGCAATGTGGAGCGCACGCTGATGATTCATGCCAGCATCACCGTTATTCTGGATAGCCCGATCACCGGCGCCTCTTTGCGAGAATTTATCAGCCATTTCGGCCCCACCTATATCTGGCTGATGGAGCAGCGCAAGGTGGCGGCGGAATCTCCGCATCAATATTATCTGGAGCTGGCCGTGCCTTATGGCATTCCGGCCATGCTCACCGCCATTGCCATCTTCTTTCTGGTCATCCGGCTGGCGGTTCGCTCCTGCAAGGCGCAGAAGATTGACCCCGCCGTTGCCGCTTTCGTGTTTGGCGGCCTCTCACTACTGCTCATGTCCGGGCCCATTTCCAGCATGCGGCGCTTTGATATCATGATTGCCATCTTTTACATCACAGCAGGCTTGCGTCAGGGCACGCAACATGCCAATGAGAATCATGATGATCCGCCACCTCAAGCGCCATAAATTACGAGTTCTCACCATTGCCTTGCTCATCTGCATGCTGGCCGGCTCGCTGCTTGGCGTTTTTTCACCCACCCAGCGCTATGGCACGGATAAAATCCTGCACCTTCTGGGATATTTCAGCCTTTCCTTTCTAACCATGCTCACCTTCAAAGCCACCACATGGCGGCAGCAGCTTGTGGTCGCATTATGCGTCTTCTTTTTCGGGATGGCCATGGAAATAGCGCAATATTTCATTCCTCATCGCCGCGCCTCTTTGGCGGATCTGGCCTTTAACACACTCGGCATCATGTTGGGATGGCTGGCCATCCGCTTTGTGGTTTATTGGCAAAAGCGGCGCTGAACACTGCTCTAAAAACAGGAGATATTTTGTCATGAGGCTTACCCACTCACGCCCCATTGCCTATGCCATGTTGCTGGCGCTCATTGCCTGCATCATCTGGGCAGGAAATTTTGTGATGGCGCGTGGTGTGCATGCATGGGCGCCGCCCATCCAGCTGGCCTTCTGGCGCTGGACATGCGCCCTGATATTCATTCTGCCCATTGCCTGGCCGCATCTGCGCACGCAGCTTCCTCTGGCACGCAAAGCATGGCGCGTGATGCTGGTGATGGGCATTATCGGCGTTGGCGTGTTCAACACATTGGTCTATATCGCCGCGCACAGCACCAATGCCAACAACATCGCCATCATCAGCGCCACCGCGCCGCTCTGGACACTCCTCTTCGCCATCGCCTTAAAGCAGGAACGCGCCACCAAACCCATGCTTCTTGGCATGGGGCTGGCACTCATCGGCGCTTTTATTGTCATTCTGAAAGGCAGTTTCAGCACGTTGCTGACCCTCAATTTCGCGCAAGGAGACTTTATCCTCTGCTTCAGCGCCATGTGCTGGGGGGTGTATTGCGTTATGCTGAAATACCGCCCTTCGGCCATGAAACCATCCGTCTTTTTATTCACCATCACCGTCATCGGCCTTGTGGCATTGTTGCCGTTCGCCCTTTGGGAAGGCCTCACCTATGGCTGGATGCCGGTGACCACAGAAAGCGGCCTGCTGGTTCTCTATCTGGGGGTTGGCGCCTCCATCATCGCCTGGTTTGGCTGGAATCACGCCGTTGGCATTCTGGGCGCGGTGCGTACCGGGCTGATCTATTACACCATCCCGCTTTTCGGCGCGATCATGGCCATTCTTTTTCTGGAAGAGCCCGTCCGGCTTTACCATCTGGCATCTTTCGCCTGCATCTTCAGCGGCATCATCATTGCCAACCGCATTAAAAAACCCCGCATGCTTTAGGTTGTCACCGCCACTATCTAAGGCGGGGGAATCCCCCATTTATTCATCAGATAGGATTCTATCAGCAAGCGCTGCGAGCTGTTAACAGACTCATTATAAATAATGATTTCAGCAATCTTTCCGCCAAAATACTGGCTGCCGGATGAAAGACTGCTTCTGCCGATATTCAGCGCGTCCGCCACCGTGGCAGAGTCCAGCGTGGCGGTTGAATGCGTGCGCGTTCCATTCACATACATTTCCGTCGGAATCACCAAGGCACTGCGCACACCCAAGGAAATACTCACCAGCGCATAGGTCTCATCCTCCAGCACATCTGCCGACGTATTAATATTATCGCTGCCCTTGGTGTTATTATCTAAATAGAAGGAAATTTCACCATCCTCCGCCGTGGCAATTTCCAACGCATATTGCTGGTCAGTGCTGGCGTTTTCTTTGCCTAAAATCGTCTGCACCCCACCTGTGCCGTTGGTCACATCATCCGCAGCGAATACCGCAAAAATCGCCATGGAATCAATCTCATCAAAGCTGGAGGCGCTGGCCACACTCAGATAATCATTCACCCCGTCAAAGGTCAGCACCGTGGCACCATTCTGTGTCACTGTTGTGTCATAGATCGGCGCGTTAGCGGTTACAGCATTAATTACCTCATGATCATTATCACTCTTATCCCTCCAGCAAAGTACGGATTGCGCGCCCGAAGCACCGGTAAAATCCACATTCGTGGTGCAGGCCGCATCGGTGTAAAGATCATCCGGGCTATAGGCATCCAACCACAGTCCAATGGCCTTATAATTGGGCAAGGCACCCCAAGTTTGCATCATGCAGCGATTCACCAGATTCACTTCATAATCAGACAATGCCTTATCAAAGGCAATCAACGCACCAACATTGCCGTCAAACCCAAAGGTATTAACACAACAACTGGAACCAGATCTCCACCCTCCCACCTGCACGCCCCAAGAGGTGCCTTGAGAGCTGATTTCGGCACCAACGGATTGCATGGCATGTGCTCCGTTAACATAAAAATCCTCTACAGAATTAGCCGGCGTGCCAGAATCATAATCATAGCGATAAACCTGCACGGATGGTGTGGTCGTTGATTCAGCTGTGGTACTATATTTATACGAGGAAGCCGATCTTACTCCAAAATAGGAACTTCCCAAAGTGCTACTGCTTGTTGCCATCAAACCATAAGAGTTCACATTCCCAGTTGTGCCAAAGCTATAAATGCTATTGCGACAACTACTACTACCACAGTGGTCTTTAAGTGGCCCATTAGCTGTCACACTAAGAAATGTAAAATCGGTATAACCATCCAGCATCGGAAATCTTGATTCTCCGTAAGAAGTACTTGGGTAACGAGTATAGACCCATTGGGTCCACGGGCCCGTGCCGCTTGTGTGGGTAAAATGAAACATCTTATGCCCCATCGAGACATTATAATCAGCCTGCGGAATAGGTAACGTCCCTGCAGAAGCAAGTGAGAATGTCGTATCCAACTCATCACAGCCCTGGGCACGCTTGTTGGTTGATGATGCACCCGAATCATCCTTGTCTGCTGAATTATAACCCCCGCTTGCACACTGA